>CAMOMM010000028.1 GCA_946619805.1 uncultured Bacillota bacterium
GATTGAATCGTGGACTCTCTGCTGAATCAGGCTGGAAACGTCATTGATGTTATTACTGCGGTTGACCACTACATTCATGGTAATGACGATGTAGCTGTTGACGACCTTGCAGGTAATGCTCTTCTTCAGACCGGTACGGGCTGCAACCCTGACATCACCGATCTCTTCAACGGCGCTTTCTGCGATCAGTTCAAAAACTGCGGTAGACAGTCCGATGATCCCTAATTTGTTTTCTCTGTTCTTTGAAACGATATATTCAGTAGCCATAGTATTTACCTCTTTATAACTATATCATATTTTGTTCTGTAATTATATACGCTTTTCAAACACGGCATTTAATTTGCCGCATCTGTTTTCACCTTCGCTGTCATTGGCGATAACACCGTTATTAACAGCGATTTCTGCTCTTTTTCCATTGATCATTCCCTGATATAGACCATCTTTTGGAATAACCTGACAGTCAGGGTCTTCGACGGTATATTGATAGCCTAAAAGCGTATTTGCTGTCTCGATGTTTCCCGCTTTTATGGCATTAATTATTCGGGTGGAACTTATCTTTTCTCCTTGATGGTCAACACAGTCGATGACTGATACCCCAAAATGACGTTTGTCGGAGTTTTTCAGCAGTTCACAGTTTCCCCTGCCCTTACTGCCGAAGGAAAAGTCAAATCCACATACAAGTTCTCTGACATTGAGTCTGTTAAGATACTCAATGAACTCTTCCGGAGATAGTTTTGAAAAGTCTGAATCAAACTGGATTACATATACTCTGGAAATGCCCATTTTCTGAAAATGCCGGTATTTCTGCCCGGACGTATTCAGATGAGTAATCTTTCCATTGGTACGGTATATTTCCGCCGGATCAGGTTCAAAGGTTATGACAGCACTGTCGAGACTTCCTTCCCTGGCCAGTTTCAGGGCTTTCTGCAGCAGTTTCTGATGTCCCAGGTGTACTCCATCAAAAAGTCCGATTGCCGCTGCAGCAGGCCTGTAATTTCCTTTCAGTTTCTGTGATATTCTGTAGATCCTCATTACCACAATCCTCTTTTACAGCGGTATATATCGCCGTCTTTTTCATAAGCTGCCAGTACTTCACCCTGATGAGTGATAAAGACAACAGTCTCTTCCCTGTCAAGTTTAAGAGGCTTGCCGTTTCTGACATCACTTATATCTTCCATCTCTACATATGGATAGTCGGAAAGTGCATCATAGATGCTTACAGTACTGTAATTGCCTTTCCGGATATCTTCCAGAGTACAGGACTGTGACAGTGAATAGCGGTCTATTGCCGTTCTGATAAGCCGTTTCATGCAGCCTTCATTATTCAGACATCTGGCAATATCCTGGCACAGGACTCTGACATAGGTTCCTGATGAGCATACGACTCTGAAGGTTATTTCATCTTCTTTCAGATCAAGAAGTTCCATTTCCGTTATTTCAATGTCAGCCGGTTTTCTTTCAACTTCTTTATTGCTTCTGGCGTATTCATAAAGCTTCTTCCCGTTTACTTTCTTGGCGCTGTACATCGGAGGCAGCTGCTTCTGAGGGCCTAGAAAACCGTTGAGTACTGTTATTACCTGTTCCCTGTCAAATGGAACGATTTCCTTTTCAGCCAGTTTTTCTCCGGTAACATCAAGGGTATCGGTTGAATAGCCCAGCTTAACCGTCGCAATGTATTCCTTGCTGTGAGATACGATGTATGGAAGTATCTTGGTGGCTTTGCCCACAGTCAAAAGCATCAGACCTTCAGCCAGCGGATCCAGTGTACCGGTATGGCCCACTTTGGGATTGCCGATGAGCTTTCTGACCTTTTCAACAAGAGTGTGGCTTGTAATGCCCTTTTGCTTGTTTACCAGCAGTATTCCATCCATTTTACAACGGTATCTCCTTGAATTCCTGATTGACGAAATTCTCTATTTCATAGCCATATGGTGACTGTGAATTAATATAAGGTGTTTCCAGTATCTTGGCAATGTTGTCAGTAGCAGGATGATGAACGATCCTGTTTAATGTCTCAAAACCTATTTCACCATAGCCGATGTTGGCATGTCTGTCCTTGTGGGCTCCTCTGATGTTCTTTGAATCATTAATGTGCATTACAGTCAGTCGGCCCAGACCGATTATCTGATCAAATTCATCAAGAACACCATCGAAATCAGTCAGGTCATATCCCCCGTCATGGATATGGCAGGTATCCAGACAGACACCGACTTTATCCTTCAGTTCGACATTGTCGATGATAGTTTTCAGCTGTGAGAAGTCTCTGCCGATCTCTGAGCCTTTTCCGGCCATGGTTTCCAGAGCGATTATGACATCATCGTCTTCCTTAAGTACTTCATTGATGCCCCTGGCACACTGTAACAGCGATTCATTTACATCTCCCGTAAGTGAAGATCCGGGATGAAGGACCATTATTCTGGCGCCAATGGCCATGGTGCGGTCAATTTCCCTGCGCAGTACTTCCTTGCCGCTGAGATAGGTCTCCGGCTTAAGGGTATTGGCCAGATTGATGATATATGGACAGTGAATGATGATGTCATTTACATCATTCCCGTTTTCCTTCCACAGTTTTATGCCTTCCTCGATCCTTAACTGACTGATCGGTACACGGAAGGAATTCTGCGGTGCCCCGGTGTACAACATTAAAGCATTAGCCCTGTAGGCTAACGCTTCCTTTACTGATCCCAGAATATATTCCGGTGAGCTCATTGAAACATGAGAACCGATCTTAAGCATTGTTCTTGCTCCTGGCACGCTGATTGGCCTTGGCTCTTTCCTTCTGCTGCTGCTTTATGGAAGCCTTGATCATCAGACGGCGCTGTCTTCTTCTTACTGAATCGATCTCAGCGGCTATTTTCTTCTTGTAACCCGGCTTTACTTTCTTTACCGGACGCTTTCTGATCTTTTCAACTTCTTCATCAAACTCATTCTTCGGTTTCGGCTTACGGTAATCAAATGGCTTGACGGTTACCCAGCCGCTCTTGCGGTAATCCTTATATTCAAAATCAAAGCCCTGAGTTCTCAGTGTCTTTATTCCCTGAATGTCCTTTTCGTTAAACAGCAGATATGATATACCGCTTCTGCCGGCACGTCCTGTCCTTCCGGATCTGTGGGTATAGTATTCCAGTGATGATGGCAATCCCAGTGAAATGACATGGCTGACACTAGGAATATCCAGACCTCTGGCCATGATGTCAGAGCAGACAATGTAGCTGGTCTTATCGGAATCTATGGCTTTCAGCGCCTGCTTTCTTTCCCTGGTGGTCAGATCCCCATGCAGTTCAATGATGTCATAGCCGTTTTCCTTTAACAGATCGGAAGTGGTCTTGACTTCATCCTTGGTTCTGGCAAAGATCATGCAGACATACGGATTGATGCCCGGCAATATCCTTAACAGTTTTTCCTGGTAGCTGAGATGACGGCAGTTGATCCGGATGTGTTCGATCTGCGGATTGTTCGGGTGATCCTCATCCGCTTCAATAACAACCGGCTTGTTCATGTATTTTCTTAAGAAAGGCTGTAACTGTGCCGGTACCGTTGCACTGAATACCAGCATCTGCAGTTTGCGGTTAAGACGCCCGCAGATCTGATCCACTTCATCTATGAAGCCCATTTCCAGAGTCATGTCAGCTTCATCAACTACCAGTATTTCAGCCTTGTCAAGTCTTAAGACTGCTTCATCAACAAACAGGTCCTTTAATCTGCCCACTGTACCGATAACGATATGCGGTTGGGTACTGAGACCTTCTATCATGCGGGATTTATCCATTCCTGAACTGATCAGCTTGATGCGGTATGAATCATCAAATTCATTTATCTCACTGAACTGACGGTAAAGCTGACGGGCCAGTTCCCTGGTTGGGGCTGTAACAACAGCCTGTATCTGATCCTTTGAAGTATCAATCAGCTGCAGGATCGGTATGATGAAAGCATGAGACTTTCCCGTACCGGTAGCTGAAATGCCCACTACGTCCTTTCCCTTCATGATCAGCGGATAAGCTTTCTGCTGGATAGGAGTGAAATCCCTGAAGTTTTTCTTTTCAATAAGTGCCTGAATCTCAGGCTTAAGTTCTTTACGGTTAATCATACAGAAATTATAACAGTTTTTAAAAGAAATAAAAACGTGCTATAAATATAAGTGGTGATGGAAAAATGCAAATATGTGAAGTAAAACCTTCAGGTTACTGCAAAGGTGTCGGCTATGCCCTGGCTATGGTAAAGAAAGCAGTCAGAGACTATCCTGACCAGCCTGTTTATATTGTCGGCATGCTGGTGCACAACCGCTACATCGTTGAAGCACTTAAAAGCAGAAACGTCATCACTCTCGATGATTCCCATAAGTCCAAGATGGAACTTGTCGGATCAATTGAAAGCGGTGTCGTTGTTTTTACGGCGCATGGGATCGCGGATGACGTCAAGCAGAGAGCCCTGGATAAGGGTCTGACCGTAGTTGATGCAACCTGTGAATTTGTCCGCAAGACTCACCAGATCATCCGTGACTTTCTTAACCGCGGTTATCAGATTCTCTACATTGGCAAGAATCACCATCCGGAATCGGAAGCTGCCCTTTCCATCGATGACAGGATTACTCTGATCACTGATATCAATGATGTTGACAGATTAAATGATACTTCTGGAAAGATACTGGTAACAACCCAGACCACAATGTCCATAAACGATACGGCTGACATCATTGATCACATAAAGAAAAGATTCCCTCAGGCGGAAATTGCCGAGGAAATCTGTGATGCCACCAGAAGAAGACAGAATGCCGTCCGCAACCTGAAGGACATTGACGTTCTGATAGTTGTCGGTGATCCTAAAAGCAACAATACTCTGCAGCTGGCCCGCATGGGCAGCAGTGCCGGCATAAAGAAAGTCCTGCGCATTGAAACTGCCCGGGACCTTGTAAATACTGAATTTAATGAAAATGACAGAATAGCCGTAGCTTCCGGTGCTTCGACTCCGAAAGTACTTCTGGATAATGTCATTTCCTATCTGCAGAGCCATGATCCGGTTTATCTGCAGACCGATCTGGAAACTATTGTAAGTTTTCTTTGATATCAACGGAAACATCAACACCGAAGTTAAGCTGCTTTAATACCACACCGGCATTGAGCAGCATTTTTTTCGATGCGATGACGTTGTCAGAATCAGCATATTTGTCTGATTCGTAGTAAACAGCCTTTATGCCTGACTGAATGATGGCCTTGGCACACTCGTTGCATGGAAACAGCGATACATAGATCGTGCATCCTTCCACAGGACGGCTGGAATTCAGAATGGCATTGAGTTCTGCATGAACGACGAAGGCATATTTTGTCTCCAGGAAACTGCCCTCTCTGCCCCATGGGAACTGATCGTCATAGCAGCCTCTCGGCATGCCGTTATAGCCGATCGATACGATGCGGTTTTTGTCATCAACGATAACTGCACCAACCTGGGTGTTAGGATCCTTGGAACGCATTCCGCTTAAATGTGCCAGTGAGAGAAAGTATTCATCCCAACTCAGAATTTTCTTTTTTTCCATGTTCAGTTCTCCTTAATAATATTTCCTCAGCATGGCCAGTAATCTGTCAGCATAGCTGTTGAGGTTAAGTTTTCGCAATACCCGGATCATGCGGGCATCCAGATCAGGATAGACAGCGCTCACCGAATGGTTCAGGATACAGTAGCCTATCATAAATCCAACAATGATCACCCAGGCAACGGTAAAGTTGATCTTAAGCGTTCTGTCGGTCTTTTTCGAGAAGATGAACCCCAGGAATATCCCCGAGATAAAGCCGCCCAGATGAGCCAGGAATGAAACGTTAGGCAGGAAATTGAGAATGATATTGAGATACAGAATACTCATTAATCTCTGCCTTACGGCCGGTACCTTGAAGAGGCCTTCCTGGAAAAGGATCACGATAAGTGCTCCGATCAGACCGTAAATACCGCCTGATAATCCTACGGATATTTCATTGGAATTGCCGAAATAGACAAACAGTGAGCCGATGATGATCGAGATAAACAGTGTGGCAAAGGTCTTTATAAAGCCAAACTGGTTTTCCACGGCCTTTGACAGAGGTCTTAAGGCGATCATATTAGCCAGCAGATGGAACATTGATACATGCATGAATCCGCATGTTACCAGTCTGTACCATTGATTAAGTGCTGTAATATATGGCTTGAAATAAGCTCCGAAGGTCAGTCCCAGATATGTGGTATTGATCTTGGTTATTACACTGACGATATATAATGCCGCCCAGACGATCACACAGATTATCCCGGCAACGATGTATGTTTTTGATACTGATTCCAGGAATTCAGCCGGAGTATGGAATGACGGAGATCTGCTTTTCTTCATTTTGTTCAGCAGGAAATTCTTGATCTCGTCGTTGTTCTTCTTTATTTCCTTTTCCGGCTCTTCAGCATCGTATATGACAGTACTTATTTCTGGAAACCGTTTTTTCACGGATTCGGTTACTTCACATTGCGGATACAGACCGATATAGGTAACTTCCTCATCAGAGAAGTTTCTGGCATTTTCATCAAAACTGATATCCAGTATTCTGCCCTGTTTGCCGAAGGCATTGAAGATGGAATAAGCTTCATTCTTCATCTGCGTTTCACGGGATAAAGTTGCAGCCTGAGTGTCACAGGAAATATGAATGGCCATGAAATCCTTGCCGGGATTGACCAGCCAGATGCTTTCCAGAGGCTGGGAAGTCGTTGGATTGATAAAGCTTATCTGAGCATAGTCATGAGAGATTATGAAGTATCTGACCAGCTGATTCATCCACAGACGGGCGTTTCTCATAGCCGCTCCTCCTGTTTGTCCAGCTGATCAAGATATTGCCGGAAATCGGCAGGCAACGGGCATTCCAGAACCATCTGCTGCTTGGTGCGGGGATGAATGAAAGTCAGCTGGTGGGCATGCAGAAGCTGCCCGTTTCCCCTGCTTCTCTTCGGCGCATATTTAGGATCATTGACTACCGGATAGCCGATGTATTCCATATGTACTCTGATCTGATGGGTTCTGCCTGTCAGAAGTGAACATTCAATAAGAGTATGCTTCTTATATCTCTTTATGACTTTGAAACGGGTTATGGCTTCCTTGGAATTCTTGTCGGTAACAGCCATCTTCTGACGGTCCTTAGGGTCTCTGCCAATTGGGGCATCAATTGTACCGTTGTCATGTCCGATAACCCCGTTTACTAAGGCATAGTATTTACGGTTCATTGTCTTATCGGCCAACTGGGCAGCCAGAAACTGATGAGCTTCATCGTTTTTGGCCATGATGATAAGTCCGGTGGTATCCTTGTCAATGCGGTGTACCACACCCGGTCTTAAAATGCCGTTTATCCCAGAGAGATCCTTGCAGTGATACAGTACCCCGTTAACCAGGGTTGCTTCCTTTGTGGTTGGTGTAGGATGAACGATCAGACCGCGCGGTTTATTGATGACAATGATGTCTGAATCTTCATAGACAATGTCAAGATCCATTTCCACCGGTTCTAGATTGTATTCTTCCGCTTCAGGCACCTCAATGGTAACCTGATCGTTAAGTCTCAGTTTATAGTTGGACTTTACCGGTTCATCATTGACCAGTACCAGTCCGTCATCGACGAGTTGCTGGAAGCGGGTACGGGAAAAACCTGTTGTTTCCAGCAGCCGTTTATCTATTCTCTGTTTTGCCAGTGTCTCATCAACTAATATTTCAATTGTATCCATTCTTACTCCTTGTCCGTCATTACGGAAATGATCAGACCGAACATTGCCAGCGTAATGCAGCAGTCAGCAATGTTGAATACCGGAAAGTCATATCCGAAGATATAGAAATTCAGAAAGTCAATGACATATCCAAGTCTGATCCTGTCGATCGCATTTCCTAAGCCTCCTGCCACTATCAGCAGCAGTACGGTTCTTAAAAACAGACCGGTATTTTCATGCTTATAAAGATAGTAAACGATACCGCCGCACATTGCAATTGCCACAATCACAAAGAGAGATCCCAGCCCTTCACCCATGCTCCAGGCAGCCCCGGTGTTGGTGGCATACGTTATATAGAAAAAGTCTCTGATCACTTCAATGCTCTGATTAAGCTGCATTGTATTAGCGATCCAAAGCTTGCTGAGCTGATCAGCCATGATAAGTACTATAACAATAATCCAGTCACGTATTTTCATAAAATGTACCGCGTTTATTATAGCAAATCCCTCTTGCTTATTAAAGAATAACTGACTAATATGGATTTATGAAAGAAAATCACAACCTTGTCAAAGCGTTTTTCCAGCATCTTCATACAGTGAATCAGCACCGCTTTCTGGTCTGCAAACTGTGCTTTAAGATGGGCTTATACCGTCAGGGACTTGCTCACGATTTATCCAAGTATTCCCCATCCGAGTTCTGGCTGGGAGTCAGGTATTTTCAGGGTGACCGCTCCCCTATCGATGCCGAAAGAAAAGACAGAGGATATTCCACTGCCTGGCTGCATCATAAAGGCAGAAACCGTCACCACTGGCAATACTGGACCGATTTCCAACATGGCAAGATCGTTCAGCTGGAGATGCCGATGGAATATATCAAAGAAATGGTCTGTGACCGCATTGCCGACTGTATGGTCTACCAGAAGGAAAAATACCA
>CAMOMM010000029.1 GCA_946619805.1 uncultured Bacillota bacterium
ACCTTGAAATCCTGAGAAGTCTCGTTGCCGTTATTATCACGGGCAATGACTCTGGCATTATAGGTTCCGATCGAATTGACATTGACCGAGCCCTGCACAACATAGGTTCCTTCGGTAAGTTCCTTGGCATATGCCAGATCACCGTCAACCGGGTCGCTGACCTTTTCAATATTGTCCTTCAGGTCATAGCTGTTTCCGATGATTACACTGACTTCATTCTTCTTGAGCTTGATCTGCGGTGCCTTGGTATCGGAAACCCTGACGGTGCGGAAGAAGATGCGGTTTACTTCCTGATCAAAGCTGTCATGATCAGTAAGTTTGTATTCCAGAATGGTAACACCCGGCTGCATCTGATCAACAGGTTCAGATATTACTTCCAGTTCACCGGTATGACTTCTGACTAATGAAGCAGGATCCCAGGTTTCAGGTCCGTATTCCAGCTCAGGAGCATCATTGAATTCCATGACCAAAGAATCCCTGACTGCCCGGGCACTGTCTTCTCTGACTGTTCTCATGTAGTCAGAATATCCGCTTTCAACATTGCCGCCATACAGCAGCAGGCTGAATACCGCAATTACCAATCCTATGTTTTTCATCGTCAAAATCCACACTCAGTGGTATGTACTATTATATCCATAACTTTTTCATCTGTCAAAAAACCGCCTTTTACAGGCAGTTTCCATAGATATTGTCTTCGGTAACGACCAGATCCATGTACCGGTCATATTCATTCATTGGAATATCTTCCCTGATGTTTTCCTGCAGGCACAGGCAGACTTTTAACCGCTTACTGCCCTGCAGAAAACGGTCATAATACCCTGCTCCATGGCCCAGTCTTTCACCGTTTTTCCCGGCACAGATGCAGGGAACGATCACGAGATCATAATCATCACAGATTTCACTATCACCGTCCGGTTCAGGTATGCCGTAATGGCCTTTGCCTAGCTGATCCATGGAAGTGATTTTAACAGCTTTCATAATACCGTGCTCCAGGCATTTGGGAACCAGCAGTTCCTTACCCTCCAAAGCAGACTGCATGATGAGATATGTTTTCACTTCACTGTTGACGGAAATATAGCAGAAAACCTTTCTGCAGTCACGGTATTGAGGCAGATCAAGCACTTTATTCTGAATGATCCGGCTGGCCTGTTTCAGGTATGCCGGATCAATATGCTTATTTCTTATTATCTTTCGTAATTCTCTTTTATCCATCAGAGCATTTCCACACCCAGAACATAGGTCTGGATGGCATCAAAATTGCCGTCAAGAACAGTAATATCAGCATCATAACCAGGTTTGATGTAGCCCTTGACATTGCCGAATCCCAGCATGTTCATCGGGTTGCAGGTACATGAATTGATGGCAGTAACCGGATCAATTCCTGAAATCTTTATTTCCTTGCCCAGAACGTGGCACAGCTTGGCGGCACTGCCGGTCAGAGCCCCGTTTTCCAGACGGCAGGTCTCGTCTTCATTGACACTGATGATTCCTTCCGGTGTATTGTAAACACCGATTGGGAACCCCTTGGCCCGCACTGAATCAGTAACGGAGATCAGACGGTCCTTGCCCTTGATCCTGGCCAGAATATTGGCGGCAACAGGTGAAACATGACAGGTATCGCCAATCAGTTCCGCATACATGTCATCAAAATACATGGCAGCTCCGACAGTTCCCGGATTGCGGTGATTAAGCCCCTTCATGGCATTGAAGGTATGCGTAAAGGATACCGCACCGGCTTCTCTGGCTTCAGCGCATTTATCAAATGAAGCACCGGTATGTCCCAGTGAAACTCTGATTCCCTGTTCTCTGCAGTATCTTATGACATCACAGTCTTCCAGAACTTCCGGGGCTATCATGACATAGATCAGATGGCCGTTACAGGCTTTCTGGAAATCGTCGATCTTCTTTCTGTCAGGTATGACCATGGCTTCCAGTTTCTGAGCCCCACGGTACTCTTCGGAAATGAAAGGTCCCTCAGAGTGTATACCCAGTATATGAGCTCCTTCATAATCACTTTCAATGACTCTGACAATGTTCTGGACATTTTCCAGCAGTTCTTCCCATGGTACACCGGCAGAAGTTGTAGGCAGGGTAGCCGTTACGCCTTCTTCAGGCAGATATTTCATCCATTCTCTGATACCCTCTTCAGTGGCATTGTTGGCATCACACATATGATAGCCATGGCTGTGAATATCGCAAAGACCAGGAAGGATCCAGTTTTCACCATAGTCCCTGTCAGCCTTCTTAAACCCATATGGCAGCACCTGAGTGATCTTACCGTCATTTATCTCTACCTGTAACGGCTGCAGTTTTTCTTCAAAATAAACATTCTTACTCTGTATGATCATCACTGTTTCCCTCTGCTTCCTTTATTTTGGCGTCTATCTTGCCCCGCATTGCCCTGATATTGGCAATGTATCTTTGGAAATCTTCAGCATCAAGCTTGCCATCTTCACCTAAAATGGCCTTGCCAACGGCACTTGTCCTGAATTTCTCCGTCATTCTTTCAATATCCCGTTTATCAAATTTCCCGTCATCTCCCAGGATCATTCTGCCGAATTCACTTTCAGCTATTTTCTTTATGATCTCATCGGATTTTTCACGGGCCGGTTTCAGTTCTTCCGAGATTTTATTCTTCATATCCTGATCAGGCATGAAAGATCTCCTTTCTACTTGTTTTCCTGCGCAGCAGTTCCAAGCATCTCCATGTGCTTGCGGGACAGATTGATGTATTCTTCCGTCTTTTCCTTATTGCCCATATGCTCGTAGATCTGGGAAATCAGGTATTCATTCATGCCGCGGTATTTCTCCGGCAGCTTTTCCGTCTTTTCCAGCAGTTCATCCAGAATATCGGTTCTGCCTTCCACAGTTACCCGGTAGTAGGTATTGACCTCTTCCTTCAGGGCGGCATTTTCCGCTTTGTCAGGCAGTGAATTGATCTGATCACGGTAATATGTCAGCTGTTCATTGTTCTTTTCTTCCAGGTAGTAATTGAAGCCTCTGATGGCTATCTCTCTTTTCTGGGCAGGATTCAGCATTCTGGTCTTGAACTGATCAAAAAGCTGAGTAATTCTGTTTTTGTTTCCGCCCATCATGGCCCTGTTTAACTGCAGAAATTCATAGTTAAACGGCGGTACCAGACGTTTGGTACTGTTTTCCGCCATCAGATCGTCAAAATCACGCAGTTCACCTTTCAGAAGATGTTCTGTCAGTTTGTCAAGCAGAGCTTTTCTCTTCTGAGACATGTACATGTCGTAGCCGACAAAAGCCACAGCCAATACGATTACAGCAATTAAATACGGGTTCATAGTTAATTCTCCTTTACTTCAATGGTTCTTTTCCGGTCGCTTTTTTCCCCAGACGGTTAGCCCACTTCTCGGGATAGAACCGGTAATACGACGTGTGATTGTGCATTCTGGCCTTTTCCAGTGACGGAGTATTGGCCCAGATCGCTGACGGGATGCCGATGACCGGCAGATACAGCGGTCCTAACAGCGCTGACTGAATGCAGTGTCCATACTCATGGACAACTACCCTTTCATCATCCGGCCAGACAAAGATGAACAGTCCCAGGGAGAGACCTTCGTTGCGGTGCCATTCCGTTGCAATGGCTCCCTTATAAAAATAATGCCTGTCTCGGTAATGTACCAGAAAAACCAGCAGTCCCAGAAAGGTCTGCAGGATTCCCCATGTGCATTGCAAAACCCAGAACAAAACTACACGCATCTATTACAATTCTAATACAAATCAGCTTTTTTGCCTATAATATCAGTTTACTGATTTACTTCACACACTACAGCCTGGTAAGGTTGCAGAATAACTGTGTTTCCTTCGCATTTCAGCTGCTCATAGTTATTCAGCAGGATACTGTCACAGTTGATACCCTCAGGCAGAACATACTTAACCGGTTTCTTGCTGAAGTTGGCCATGACAAACAGTTTTCGCTGCTGCCAGTTACGGCTGTAGGCAACAACCTTACGGTTATTGTGATCGTATTCTTCCGTAAAGCCATAAATGGCTGCCGGATCATTTTTCTTGATATCCAGCAGTTTCTGATAATAACGGTAGATCGAACGGGAACTGTTCAGATCGTTTTTCACGTTGATGGTCTTATAAAGAGGATTGACACATTGCCAGCTGGAATGCCCTTTATTAAAACCTCCGTTAACAGAGTCATCCCAGGCCATCGGTACTCTGGCATGATCTCTGGCACCATATTTAATGAAGCTGAAAGCCAGTTTTCCCGGCATGCCATAGCCATGCATCAGATCATAGACAAAATGACTCACCGGATCTTTCAGTTCATCAATGCTCTTAAAGTCAGTGTTGGTAAGTCCGACTTCCTGACCCATGTAGATAAACGGTATGCCAAATCCCAGATAGGTAATGGTTGCCAGCATGGTGGCAGCTTCATAGCGGAACCTTTTTGTATCAATGGAGAAACGGCTGACACTTCTCGGATTGTCGTGGTTTTCCAGTACCAGGGTATTCCATCCTTCTTCATAGTATTTTCGCTGCGGTTCAAACAGACCATCCTTGAACTGCAGCAGATCAAACGGTTTCCAGAAAAACTTCAGGCTGCCGATGTTATCGGAATCCAGATGGCCGAAGTTGAAGATGGTATCAAGCTCCTTATTGGACTTTCTGACATACTCATATGCAGCTTCAGGTGAAGGATGATATGATTCACCAACGGTATAGCTGTCATACAGCGAAAGCGATTTTTCATTGAGTTCCTTCAGGAATTCATGCATTCTCGGACCGTCAATGTAATACTGTCCGCCCTTCTGCACTCCGCCTTTCTGTTTGTCATCCTGGATCGGATAAACCTTGGAAAACATGTTGAAGACATCAAAGCGGAAACCGTCAACTCCCTTGTCCAGCCAGAAGTTGAGAATGTCGATTATTTCTCTTCTTACTTCCGGATTTTCCCAGTTGAGATCAGCCTGCTCGACACAGAACAGATGCAGATAGAACTCATCACTGTCGCCTATTCTTTCCCATGCACTGCCGGTAAAGGTTGAATCCCAGTTGCTGGGAGGCAAAAGCTTTCCTTTTTCCCATCTGCCCTTTCTGATTATGTAGTAATCACGGTATGGCGATTCAGGATCCTCAATTGCCTTTTTAAACCATGGGTGCTCTATTGATGTATGATTGATCACCATGTCCATGATGACTTTCAACTCACGCTTATGGCATTCTTCCAGTAATCTGTCAAAATCAGCCATGCTGCCGAATTTCTCATCAATGTCTCGGTAATCGCTGATGTCATAGCCATAGTCATAATCCGGAGACTTATAAAGTGGAGAAAACCAGATTGCGGTCACTCCCAGATCCTTGATGTAATCAAGCTTGGATATTATTCCCTCAATGTCTCCCCAGCCGTCATTGTTGCTGTCAAGAAAGCTGAATGGATATATCTGATAAACTACCGCATTCTTAAACCATTCTGTTTTCATTATTATCACCTGCAGTTCCTTATTTCCATTATAGCGCAAAAAAGAGAAGCATGTTTCAGCTTCTCTCTTCTGTGTTTTTCAGACTATTCAGCGATAGCTGCTTCAGCTTCAGCACCATCGTCTTCAGCAGCCACCAGGGACTGCAGGCGGGCTTCTTCCTCGCTCTCCTGAGCGAGTCTTTCAGCCTTGATGCGGCGGGCTTCTTCAGCTCTGCGCTTGATTTCGATTGTTGATTCACGAACAGCGTCAGTACCTGTTCCGGCAGGAATCTTCTTACCGATGATGACGTTTTCCTTCAGACCTCTTAAGACGTCGATCTTGCCGTTAACGGCAGCATCAGTTAAGACCTTGGTTGTTTCCTGGAAACTTGCGGCTGACAGCCATGAATCAGTTTCAACAGATGACTTGGAGACACCCAGTAAGATCGGTTTGAACTTGGCAGGAATGCCGCCGTCAAGCAGAATGTCACCGTTGATTTCAGTGATTTTTCTCTTACTGATCTGAGTACCCTTAGCCAGTTCAGTATCGTTACCGTCTTCGATGACGACCTTTCTGAGCATCTGAGTAATCATGATTTCAAGGTGCTTGTCGGAAATATCAATACTCTGGCTGTGGTAAACCTTCTTTACTTCCTTGAGGATGTAATTCTGAACGGCTTCAACACCGGCAAAGTCGATTAATTCCTTAGGATTGACCTGGCCTTCAGTCAGCTTTTCGCCAGCCTTGACGAAAGTACCGACCTTGATCCAGGAACGGATGACCTGTGTAGGGTCAACCTTGTGGTCAAATGTTTCTTCTTCACCTTCAACGATTCTCTTCAGGGTAATGGTAGTACCGCCCTTATCGTTTGCTTCAATGGCGACGATTTCACCGTCGAACTTGGCGATAACAGCCGGATGCTTAGGACAGCGTGCTTCGAATAACTCTTCAACACGCGGTAAACCCTGAGTGATGTCACCTTCGGCGTTGGCAACGCCGCCGGTATGGAAGTTTCTCATTGTCAGCTGAGTACCTGGTTCACCGATTGACTGGGCAGCCATGATACCGACTGCTTCACCGTTTTCAACCAGCTTACCGGTAGCCATGTTACGTCCGTAACACTTACGGCAGATACCGTTTTCTGACTTACATACAAAGGCATTTCTGATCAGTACTTCCTTGATACCGGTGTCAACGATCTTTCTGGCGGTGTTTTCATCAATGAATTCATCTTCCTTAATGATCAGTTCACCGGTTTCAGGATTGATGATATCCTGCTTTACATACCTGCCAACAAGTCTCTCATACAGAGTTTCAATGACTGTTCCGGCCTTGCGGTCTATGATTTCAGATACCAGGTATCCGTCCTCAGTCTGGCAGTCATCTTCAACTACTACTACGTCCTGAGCAACGTCAACAAGTCTTCTGGTCAGATAACCTGATGATGCTGTCTTCAGAGCAGTGTCAGTCAGACCTTTTCTGATACCGTGTGATGCGATAAAGAATTCGTTTACGGTCTGGCCTTCACGGAAGCATGAGTAGATTGGAACTTCAATGATGGATCTCTGGTAGCCCTTGGCACTCTTGGCCTGAGTAGGTTTACTCATCAGACCACGTAAGCCGGCTAACTGAGACAGGTTGTCCTTGTTACCACGGGCACCTGAAACCATCATCATGTTGATAGGATTCTTCTTTGGTAAGGCAGCCATCAGTTCGTTAACTGTGGTTGTCTTGATGCCATCCCATAATGTCATTAAGCTTCTTTCCCATTCAGGTTCAGTCAGCAAGCCTCTGTGATAGAGTCTTAACAGTCTGTCAGCCTGAACCTTGCCCTCTTCAACATATTTATGTTTGTTAGGGGAAACCTTGATGTCATTCAGGGAAATGGTCATGCCTGCTACTGTTGAATACTTGAATCCGTTATCCTTGATTTTGTCAAAGTAAACGTATGTCTGGTCTTCGCCATGATATGGCTTGCCGTCATCATGAGCCTGATGAGATTCGGTATTGGCGTATCTCTTGTAGACTTCAGCGATGATGGCACCCAGATCTTTCTTCTTAACGGCACTTGCCAGAGGCAGGGCTTTGATGTATTCCTTGATATCGGTTCCGTAATCAACGAAGTACTTGTCAGCCAGCTTGACATTCCAGCCGTCAGTTACTTCATTGACATAAGGGAAATCTCCAGGGAAGACATTGTTGAAGATGATCTTTCCAACGGTAGTAATCAGATATTTTTCATTCTGCTCAGGAGTGAAGAATGACTTCTTCAGAGACTTGGCTCTGATGGCGATACGGGTGTGCAGATGAGTCTGCTTTTCATCATAAGCCATTAATACTTCGGAAACATCCTTGTATACACGGCCTTCAGAATCACCGTATTTAGTCCATAATTCAGCTGAAGCTTCATCACCTAAGCTTCTGTATCTTTCAGCTTCCTCATAGAACTCTTCCTTAGTTTCTTCCATGGTCAGATAGAAGTTACCAAGTACCATGTCCTGTGAAGGTGTAACGATTGGCTGGCCGTCCTTAGGTGAAAGGATGTTGTTGGAACCAAGCATTAAGATCTTTGCTTCAGCACATGCTTCTTCACTTAATGGTACGTGAACAGCCATCTGGTCACCGTCAAAGTCTGCATTGAATGCCGGGCAAACCAGCGGATGCAGTCTGATAGCACGTCCTTCAACCAGTTTCGGCATGAAGGCCTGAATGCCCAGACGGTGTAATGTAGGGGCTCTGTTAAGCAGAACAGGGTGATCCTTGATAACTTCTTCAAGGATATCCCAGACTCTGTCGTCGCCCTTGTCTATCAGTTTTTCAGCAGTCTTGGAGTTGGTGGCAATTTCCTGATGAACCATTTCGTTGATAACGAAAGGT
>CAMOMM010000030.1 GCA_946619805.1 uncultured Bacillota bacterium
CCCAATACCACATTGGTCTGCTCTGGATTAATACTCTGGATGATGCTTCTGACGCTTCTATCCGACTTGATGATTTCCTCACAGAACTCCTTGAGATATGGGACTTCTTCCTTCCAGGTTACAAATACGACCATCATTTCATCCGTAGCTTTCATGTCACGGATCATCAGATGCCTTATCTCACTGCCAAGCTCATATTCATCGATCAGATTTCTGATCAGGGCAGTTAATCTGTTTGCCTTATCACTCTGCAGATAACATTTTTCTGCCGGTATTATTTCATGCGAATTAAAACGGTAAAAACCCAGAACCGGATTACCGCTACGGTCCACACCGACCGGCAGCTGGCACTTGTTGCGGTAATACAGCGGTTCACTGGCTCCGATTATTGGAGATACTTCGGTATTGATTCCCGCTATTCTGGTGATGTTATTGCGGACGAGATCTTCCTTGAAACGCAGCTGTTCCTTATAGGAAAGATGCTGCAGCTGACAGCCTCCGCACACTCTGGATACAGGGCATACCGGTTCATCTCTTCCCTCTGACGCCTTTTCCAGTTTCAGAAGACGTCCGTAGGCATAGTCCTTTCTTAAGGCAGTGATGACTATTTCCCCTTCATCGCCATAAGCCATGTCCTTGACGAAAACACAAAAGGTGCCGTACCTGACGACACCCATTCCATCATAAGTATAGTCTTCACAGCGACCTGTGAAGTGCTGGTTCTTAACCGGCATTGCTGTTCTGTTCTGACTCACTGTTCTCCGTATTCTCACTGTTTTCGGTATTTTCACCTTCAGCGTTCTGCTGATTTTCAGCTTCCTGTCTTTCGCGTTCCTCTTCCTCCAGCTGCTTCTGCATGTCTTCCTTAAGAGCATCGGCAACCTTCTTGTTTACCGGATTGCTGATGACCTGCAGACGGTAGTTTTCCATGTTGGAATTGCGGAAGAGCGATACGATGACCGGTTCATCCACTTCAAGGGTATTATAGGCATTTATCTCCATGTCATACTGCTTGAAGTCATCTTCCTGGGTAAAGTATTTATCAACAGGAGCATTTTCATTGACTATCTCGTAGATACTCTTGGTCATTTCCTTGAGCTGATCGGCAGTCATGTCATCTCTGGCATCAACCGTTACTCTCAGAGTATCAACAATGAGATTTACCTCATACTTTTCAACTCCGTCAATGGTCTCGATTGACCCTTTCATTGCCGTTAACTGTTCATCTGTAATGACATATTGCAGGTTATGCTTCAGTCTTTCACCCAATACCGGAACATTACCTTCAAGGGAAGCATCATGCAGCAGCTTGACGAAATAGAAGACAGGAATGATGATCAGGATCAACATGATCCAGAAGAACCAGTTGATACCCAGTTTTTCCTTCTTAGGCTTTCTGGTCTTTACCGTTTTTCCGGTATTGCCGGATGCGGCTTTTTCTATCTTCTTTTCAGCTTCTTTATCCTTAACGGCTGTCCGGGCCGTGATGGTTTTTATTTCCTTTGTCTTCTGCAGTTCGGCATTATTAACAGAACTGGTGTCAATTCGCTGAGTATTGCCTGCAGTTTTTACCTTAGATTTCTTCCCGGTTGTATCAGGATTTCTTTTCTTCAGAACGCCTGAGCCGGTGCTGTTTGAGTTCTTCTTTTCAGCCATCTCAAACCTCCTTACACTACATTCTACAAAATAACAGAATGTATTTCCACCTTTTAATTATTTTTTAAGAATTCCCAGACGTTCCAGTTCGGAAGTAAAGCTGTCCTCATCCATCAGCTGTATGCCAAGTTTAAGAGCCTTGTCATACTTGCTGCCGGCATCATGTCCGAAGATTACGATGTCGGTGGAACGGGAAACCGAACCGGTAACTTTAGCCTGCAGCTGAGTCAGCGTCTCTTCAGCCTGCGATCTGGTCATTGAATCAAGACCGCCGGTAAGTACGACTGTCTTGCCGCTGAAGATCGAAGCAAAGTTGGCTCTGGCCTTATACAGCAGTGAAACACCGGCCTTCTTAAGCGCATTGATGAACTCAATGTTCTGCTGGTCAGCGAAGAACTGTACAACGGAATCAGCCATGACATCACCGAAATCCGGGATGGATCTGATCTGTTCCATGTCAGCTTCCATCAGCTGGTCGATACTCGGGAAGTTTTCCGCCAGTACTCTGGCAGCCTTGGCGCCGATATGCTTGATGCCAAGTCCGAACAGCACCTTATCCAGGCCGTTTTCCTTGCTGGCTTCAATTGCCTCAACCAGATTATCAAAGGACTTGCGTCCCATCTTCTCCAGGCTCATTACTTCTTCCGGATAGTATTTCAGACTGTATATGTCTTCGATTCGGTTAAGCAGTCCGGCATTATGCAGCATTTCAACCTTTTTCTCACCGAGTCCTTCAATGTTCATGGCATCTCTGGAAGCATAGTGAGCAATGCTTTCAACAACTCTGGCCGGGCATTCACTGTTGAGGCAGTAATAGTCCGCCTCTCCTTCAAAGCGGTGCAACGGCATCCCGCACACCGGACAGGTTTCAGGAAACAGATAAGGTACACTGTCGGCTTTTCTTCTTTCCGGTATTATTCTTACCACTTCCGGAATGATGTCGCCGGCTTTATGAACAACAACGGAATCAGATACTCTGATGTCCTTGTTGATGATGTAGTCACAGTTATGCAATGTGGCAAATTCAACCATCGTCTGAGCAATTTCCACCGGTCTGAAACGGGCATTAGGAGTTACCTTTCCCGTTCTTCCTACCGTACAGAAGATGTCCTTAACCTCGGTTACGACTTCCTCAGCCGGGAATTTATAGGCGGTAGCCCACTTAGGATATTTGGCTGTAAAGCCCAGGATCTGCTGCTTGGCCAGATCATTGACCTTGATGACCATGCCGTCAATGTCATACGGCAGATCATCTCTCTGAGCAGCTATTTCCTGAATGAACCGCCAGATTTCATCAGCATTGTGACACAGTCTGCGCTGTGGATTTACACGGAAACCCAAACCTTCGAGCAGCTCTAAGGCTTCTTCATGGGTGGAAACATAGGACTGAGCATTAGGCAGATGATACCAGAAAGCCTCCAGACCTCGTGAGGCCGCTATTGAAGAATCCAGCTGACGGATGGAACCGGCAGCCGCATTACGCGGGTTGGCGAACGGTTCTTCACCATTGGCTTCCCTGATGGCATTGAGATGGCGGAACTGATCTCTCGGCATGTATACTTCACCGCGGATATCCAGTTCTCCTTCAAAGTCAACATTCATCGGAATGCTTCTGATGGTTCTGACATTCATGGAAACATCTTCACCGACAACACCGTCACCTCTGGTTACGGCCTGAATGAAGCGTCCACCCTGAAAAAGCATTCTCATGGCCAGCCCGTCGATTTTCATCTCCACGATGTATTCCACCGGTCCTACTTCACTGACAATGCGCCGGTCAAACTGCTTTATTTCCTCGTAATTATAGACGTTGCCCAGTGAAAGCATGTTTCTTTCATGGACGATCTTGGTAAAGCCTTCCGAAATGGCCCCGCCGACACGGTGAGTGACAGAGTTGGGATCATCAAGTTCAGGATGACTTTCCTCCAGGGCCTTCAGTTCATTCATCAGGCGGTCATATTCACTGTCCGGGACGCTTGGCTTATTGTCACGGTAATATTCAAGATTGTACTGTTCCAGGATCTTTCTGAGATATTCGATCCTTTCTCTTACATCACTCATCTTTTTTCTCCTTTTTATGCAGTTTAGGGAAATTAAGCGACATCGTTCTTACCAGATACGGATACTCAAAGGCAATGTCACCGAAGTTTCCATTGACACTGATCACCACACCCTCACCGAAGTCATCATGAACGACACTGTCGCCCGGCTTCAGATTGGATTTCGGTCTGCGGCTTGGTGCCACATATTCAGTATTGAACATGCTCGGATTATAGCTTGGCTCTTTTTCCAGAAGCTTGCCCTTAGGCTGAACGAAAGTCTCATCAACTTCATCCAGGAAGCGTGAAGATTCCTTGGCTGTCGAAGTGGCATAGCTGTAGCCGCCGCTTTCGGTAAGGAACAGATTCTCCTTGGCTCTGGTAAAGGCCACATAGGCCAGTCTTCTTTCCTCTTCGAGACCTTTGATACCGTCTTCCAGGCTCTTGGCTGACGGGAAGATACCGTCAGAAAGGCCTACCACAAAGACATTCTTGAACTCCAGACCCTTGGCAGCGTGAACAGTCATCAGAGAAACAAACTTTCCCTCTTTGTCAGACTGTATGTCGGTATATAATGCGACCATCTGCAGATACTCATCCAGACCTGATTCCGGGTTGATCTGTGTATAGTCGTACATATCATTTATCAGTTCCTTCAGGTTTTCCAGACGGTCAACATCCTTAAGGTCATCGGAATTTTCCAGCATGGCCTTATATCCGCTTTCCTCCAGGATCATCTGCAGTACCTCTTCCAGTTTCATTTCCGCAGAGGCCTGTTTCCATTTTTCAATGTTCTGAATCAGTTCATCAATGCTTTTCTGAGTCTTGGTCGGAAACCGCAGCAGTTTTGCTGCTTCATACATGGTCATGCGGTTTTCCCTGGCATAATCCAGGATCGCATCCACCGTCTTGTTGCCGATGCCTCTTTTAGGCACATTAATGATCCTTTTGAAAGAGAGGTCATCAGCCGCTGTCAGCATTCTCAGATATGACAGAGCATCCTTGATCTCCATTCTTTCATAGAAGCGTACAGCCCCATAGATGACATATGGCAGTTTCATGTCCATCAGGGCTTTTTCAAAGGCCCTTGAGACGTAGTTTGAACGGTACAGGATCGCTGTATCGTCATAATCGTATCCCTGTCTGTTGAGATCCAGAATGGTTGATACGACGAAATTGGCCTCTTCAATCTCATTGAGAGCCTTGTAATGAATGACCAGTTCACCGTCTTCATTCTCGGTAAACAGATCCTTTTTAACCCTGTTGCGGTTATACTTAATCAGGCTGTTGGCCGCACCGAGGATATTGGCACTGGAACGGTAGTTTCTTTCCAGCACTATCGTCTGACACGGACGGAAGTCCGATTCAAAATGCATGATGATGTTGATGTTGGCACCTCTCCAGGTATAGATGGTCTGATCCGGGTCACCGACAACATACAGACTGGTATTCTCCGTTGTTAAAAGAGAGATCATCTCATACTGGGTATTGTCAATGTCCTGGAACTCATCAACCAGGATATACTGAGATCTTCTCTGCCATTTCTCCCTGACATCGCTGTGAGTCTTAAGCAGCTTCACCGTCCATAATAACAGATCATCAAAGTCCAGGGCATAGAGTTCCCCCTGACGTTTCAGATAGAAATCATATATCTCCGCCTTTTTCTTTTCATATGGCGTACGGGCAGCGGCAACGGCCTCATCACCGGAGTACAGTGCATACTTCATGTTGGCAATGTAATCCAGCATGCTGCTTGGGGTATACTTCTTGCTGTCGATATCCAGATACTTGTAGGCTTCCTTAAGTATGCTCTTCTGATCGTCAACATCAAGTATCGTGAAATTGCTTGGATAGCCCAGATGTCTGATGTCCTGTCTTAGGATCGTCACGCAATAGGAGTGGATGGTGGAAATATGAATCTTTCCGGATTCCTCCGGCAGCTGTTCGTTGATCCTGAAGCGCATCTCATTAGTCGCCTTGTTGGTAAAGGTTATGGCCAGGATCTTGCGGGGATCAATGCCCCATTCCTTGATTATGTAAACAATGCGCGTGGTTAAAACACGGGTCTTTCCCGAACCCGCGCCAGCTATTATTCTCACATACTGACTGGAAGTTGTTACCGCCTCCAGCTGCTTTTCATTAAGTACACTAAGATAGTTTTCCATAAAAAAATCACTACAGTCATTATACCTTGAATCTCTTTCATTTTAAAGACAAAACAGACAATATGAAGTATAATATGGTATATGATTTTACTGGCTGATAAATGGAAAGACTACCGGCTTCTCGATGCCGGTGACAAAGATAAACTGGAACGCTGGAACAGCGTAACTTTAGTGCGCCCGGATCCCCAGGCCATCTGGTCCAAAAACGATCCGGCCCTCTGGAACAGATACGATGCCGTCTATCACCGCTCCAGCAAGGGCGGCGGCAGCTGGGAATTCCGCAGGAAACTCCCTGATTACTGGACCGTCAGTTACCGTGACCTGGTATTCAAGGTCTCTCCAACCAATTTCAAGCATACCGGTCTGTTCCCGGAACAGGCGGTCAACTGGGACTGGCTGGCGGAGCTGGTACAGAAAGCTGACAGAGAAGTAAAGGCTCTCAACTTGTTCGGCTATACCGGCGGGGCCACCATGGCCTTATCAAAAGCCGGCTGCAGCGAAGTGGTCCATGTTGATGCGGCCAAAGGCATGGTAAGCTGGGCCAAGGAAAACATGGTTCTCAATCATCTTGAAGACCATGTGATCAGATTCATCGTTGATGACGCTCTTAAGTTTGTCCAGCGTGAACAGCGCCGCGGCAACCGATACGATATCATCCTGATGGATCCTCCAAGCTATGGACGCGGACCAAACAACGAACTGTGGAAGATCGAAGATCAGCTGGAGACTCTGATCTCTGAAGCCGCAAAGATCCTTTCCGATAAGCCTGTGGCCTTTCTGGTCAACGGCTACACTACCGGTTTCTCCGCTTCAGCACTTAACAATCTGCTGATAAGACATCTGCTATCCCGCTATCCTGCCGGGAAAGTTGAAACCGTAGAAATAGGACTGCCGATCAGAAACAGCAACCTGGTGCTGCCGTGTGGCATATCAGGCAGGTTTGAACTATGAAGGTGATCTATGAAGACAACCACCTGCTGGTGGTTGAAAAGCCCGTTAACATTCCCGTTCAGGCTGACAGTTCCCGGGACGAGGATCTGTTGACCATGCGGAAGCAGTACATCAAGGACAAATATGACAAGCCGGGCAACGTTTACCTGGGACTTGTCCACCGTCTGGACCGCCCCGTTGGCGGTGTCATGGTTTTTGCCCGCACTTCCAAGGCGGCTGCCAGATTATCAAAAATGATATCAACCCATGATTTCCGCAAGACCTATCTGGCTGTGGTCTGCAGTGACACACTGCCTCAGAAAGGCCATTGGGAGGATTACCTGATAAAAAACAGTGAAACAAACACTGTAACCGTTACAGATAAGGAACATGGCAAATTTGCCAGCCTTGACTACGAAGTTTTAAAGACTGCTGAAGGTTTATCCCTCCTTAAGATCGATCTTCATACCGGAAGAAGTCATCAGATAAGAGTTCAGACTTCATCCCGTAAACGGCCGATCTGGGGAGATCAGCGTTATAATCACCAGGCGGTAAAGCATCAGCAGATCGCCCTTTGGGCTTACCGTCTGGAGTTTGACCATCCGGTCACCAGGGAGCATATGGTTTTTGTCAGCGAAGCACCGCACAATTATCCATACAGCCTTTTTGAAGGAGCTTAGCATATATGAAAGGTATTATTACAAGACTTATCATAATTCTGATATTAGCCGGCCTGTTGGGCGGCGGTGTTTACTACATGTTCTTCATGGACAAGGATCTGCGAGATCTGGGCTACACCGCTGCAGAAATTGAAAAACTGCGTGCCTATAAGATAACCGACAAGGTCACAACATATAATCCGGGCCTTATCGCAGCCCTGAATTCCGAAGACTTTGTTGAGGAGAACCTGGACTACTACATTCACATCCATGCCAATACCGATGTCACCAAGGACATCAACGACCTGGCCAGAACTTACACGATTCAGGAAGTTGAGAGCCTCTCTGAGGTATTGAAACCGCAGGATCTGTATTCTCTGGTATTCTGCGACAAGATCAGCAACATTGATCTTTACAAGCAGTACTACCGTAAGGGCTATGACTATCAGACTTCCGTAACGCTCACCAACGATCTGGATGCCCAATACTCCCGGACTCTGATGGAACTGCCGATGATGGAATACAAGGAAGTAATGGCCTACATGGAATATGCCCGCAAAGGCTATTCGCCGCAGTTCATCGCTTACTTCTATAACAACTATGAGCCGGAAGACTTCATCGCCTTCCGCAGCATTGCCTACTTCCCGGCTTTTGAAGGGCTGTTACAGGCAGAAGGATTCCGTTTTGAAAGACTGGCCCGCTACATCTGGCACATGAACCGCTACCAGACTTCAGCTGCCATAGCCATCGCCAACATCAACGATGACTACGATGTACCGGACAATGTTGACTATTCAGCCTTTTACTCTGACAGTAAAACCATTGCGGTAAAGGATCCATTAACCGTTCTGGTCAAC
>CAMOMM010000031.1 GCA_946619805.1 uncultured Bacillota bacterium
CATGATCTTTGATGAACCGACAGCCGGGCAGGACATTGAGGGCAATATCCGTCTTGGTCAGATCCTGAAGGCTCTGCATGAAGCCGGCAAGACGGTCATAACAATTTCTCATGACATGGAATTTGTTGCCACCTACTTTGACAGAGTCATTGTCATGGCAACCAAGCACATCGTCAGAGAAGGAACCCCTAAGGAGATCTTCTGGGACTTTGAATCACTGGAGAAGGCCATGCTCAAGCAGCCATATGTCTCCAGAGTATGCAAGGCCCTGGGAATTGAGGGTAATGTAATTTCCGTTGATGAGGCAGTTGAAAAAATACTGCGGAAATAAATGAGTTCGAATCATAAGAAACTCGCATATCTGGCGTTTGCCCTGTATTTTCTTTCCGGTGTGGTATGCATGCTGATCGGCAGTACCATGTCATCACTGGTTGAACTGTACAGGCAGCCGCTGGAAAAGATAGTGCTGTTCATCGGGGCATTCGCACTGGGGAGAACACTGTCTGTATATATAATAGGAAAATGGGCCAGAAAGGATCCTATGATGGTCCTTTTTCTGGGTACATGCCTGTTGATGACATACATGTACGGTGTGGTTCTGATTCCGGTATACTACATCAGTCTGGTATGTGCTTTCCTGGGAGGAATCGGGATGAGTGCACAGGATGCAATCTGCCCGCTGTTTCTTTCCAGGGTATATCCTGAAAGTTATTCCTCAAGCCTGAGTGCCGGACAGGCACTGTATGGCATGGGAGGTTTTGCGATAAGTGCTCTGACCGGTCTGGTGCTGCAGATAAAATGGCCTTTCTATATGGCAAGTCTGCTGCTGGGATTGGTAGGAATATCGATGCTGGTACTTATACCTTTTACCAAATGGGAAAACAGTGAGTCTGAAGAGCAGGAAGAGACCGTAAAGCCTCTGTATTCCAGAAACAACAGACTTGTACTGATCCTGCTGGGCGTGGCGCTTTTTGCCTACTGCAGCATCTGCAATGCTCTGGGATCATACATGTCAAGCTACATTGAACTGCTTTCGGGAAGCCGGGAAAAGGGTTCATATCTTCTGGCCATCTACAATCTGGTGATCGTGATTGGGGCATTAACCTTCATGGGTCTTCTGAAAAAGATGAATGAAAGAACCGTCCTGGTTTTAAACTCAGCGGTGATTACCGCAGCCATGGCCATAGGATTGCTCATTGATTCCCTGGAAGGATATTATGTGAGTTTTTCAGTTATCGGTTTCTTTCTGGGAGTGCTGTTTACCATCATAATCGCGATCGGTACCAGACTGGAATACCGCAATATCTCAGTTGCCAGCGCTTTTATTGCGACGATCGGCAGCTGCGGTGACATCTTCACTCCATTTGCGACATCACGTCTGATCCCGCATTTCGGAGTCAAATCAGCACTCTATTATACTGTTATAGTAATGGTCGTACAGACTGTTATATCTGTATTGGTTTATATGATGACAAAGGAGGAAGTATAATATGCCAAGAATTCAAAGCAAGGAAGTCCTGATGGATGACGGCAGTGGCAGACAGTACCACATTCACTGCAAGAAGGGTGAAGTGGGGAAGTATGTTCTGTTGCCGGGAGATCCGTTCAGAACTGACATAATAGCCAGGCATTTTGATGACCCTCATCTGGTAGCCCACAACCGTGAGCATAAGACCTGGAGCGGTTATCTGGATGGTGAACTGGTATCAGTATGCAGTACCGGCATGGGTGGCCCATCTACAGCCATCTGTCTGGAAGAACTGATCCATTGCGGAGCAGAAGTATTCATCAGAGTCGGAACCTGCGGCAGGATCTGTGAGGAAAGCTATGATCCGACCCTGGAGGGCTGTGTCATAACCGGTGCCATCAGAGACGAGGGAACAACCGTCCACTATATTCCTATCGAATATCCGGCTATCGCCGACAGAGAAGTGACAAATGCTCTGGTAAAGGCAGCTAAGGATCTGGGATATCCGTTCGCTGAAGGAATTGCTCAGTCCAAGGACTCATTCTATGGACAGCATGATCCTGACAGCATGCCTGATGCACCAAGGCTGCATGAAAGATGGCAGGCCTGGGAAAGAGCGGGAGTAATGGCTTCTGAAATGGAAACCAGTACGCTGTTTGTCGTATCTGCCATCAGAGGTGTCAAGTCAGGTGCCATCATGGCATATGGCTCAATGAACGATCATACAATTGAAATCGCCTGCCAGGCTATCAGAAATCTGATCAAGGCTGACAGGGAGGGATAAACATGGGTTTCTACGAGGAAACCCTGGCCCCTGTACTGCACAGGGTAGCACGAGAAATAGAAAAAACCGAGCACATGCAGGATATCCTGCATGGCACGATGTCCAAAGAACGTTTCCGCTTTCAGATCAGACAGAATTATCAGTATCTGCTGGATTATACCAGATGCTGGGCATTGGCATTAGCCAAGTGCCGCAGCTATAAGGAGATGGAAGTATTCTATCCGATCCTGAAGAATACGATGGAGTCAACGGTAATGGTCAACCGTACCTATTGGGCAGATCAGCTGGGACTGTCAGTTGATGAGATGGATGCTGTTATCGAAGCCCCGGGCAAACGTTCCTATACGGCTTTCCAGTTAATGAGTGTTAATCAGGGCGGTCTGGCTGAAGCCATGATGGCACTGTTCCCATGTAACATTCTCTACCGTTATTTCGGAGAGGATCTGCTGGATCAGTGTGATCTGCCGCACGATAACATGTTCTATAAATGGCTGGAATACTATGCAACCGAAGAATATATCCGGAAGACGGAGAATGAGATCAACATCGTCAATAAGCTGTGCCGGGACAAAAGCGAGAAGGAAAAGGCCTATCTGCTGGAGATCCTGTGCAACAGCTGCAACTATGAGATACTGCAGTGGCAGGACATGTACCATAACATGACAACCTGGCCGCTGGATGACATCTATCCGGAAAAGTTCACAACTCTTGAGGACTGATCTTATGAGCGAAGAAAAAAGAAAGATCATAATTGATACCGACTGCGGTTCCGATGATGCCATGGCCATTGCGATGGCTCTTAATGATGACAGATATGAAGTGATCATGCTGACAACGGTATCAGGCAACGTCCGTCTGAAACAGGCAACATACAATGCTCTGACGACCCTTAAGGTCACTGACAGCTACTATCCGCCTGTATACATGGGCTGTGATGAAATGCTGGTCAGAGACTGGGTGGGATCAGCGGAGACACATGGAGATGACGGCATGGGAGATCTTGGTCTGGTAGACTATGACCTTAAACCGGCTGAGGGCAATGCCGTTATCAGAATGCTGGAAGCTTTAAGAGAGAATCCGGAAAAGACAATAGACATCATTGCCTTAGGACCATTGACCAATCTGGCAGTTGCCATCCGTCTGGATCCTGAAACCATGAAGAGAGTAAGAAGGATCATCGTCATGGGTACTGCCGGGTTAGGTACCGGCAATGTTTCCCCGGTCGCTGAGTTCAATATCTGGCAGGATGCGGAAGCCTGCAAGGTCGTTCTCAAGTCAGGTATTGATCCGCTGATTTTCGTCGGCTGGGATGCCTGTCTGGATGAGGCCATGCTGACACCTGAAGAGATAAAGATGATCAGGGAATCGGGACCTCTGGGCAGATTCTGTATTGATTCAAATGTGGTTTTGATGGAAATGAACAAGGGCAGATTCGGTGACTATTATCTGGATATGGCAGATCCGTCAGCCATGGCAGCTGCACTTTATCCGGAGTGCATTGATAAATGTGACAAATACTATTGTGAGGTAGATACGGGAGAAGGTCCTAGTTATGGCGGGGTACTGGTGGATTTCTATCATTTCTCCGGCAAGGAGCCAAATGCCTATATCTGCAGCAAATTGAAACCGGAATTGTATAAAGAGTATATATACAGGACCTTAAAGGTAAGATAGAGAAAGGAAAGACTATGAAGGAACTGAAGGTTAAATTCTTAATGGGGCCACCTGATTGCAATGACCCAAACATCCCGCACTACAGTGATGAATTCCTGAAATCACTTTCGGCAGAACTCGGTATCAATGTTGTCCTTGGTGAAATGGATGAGGTTGCTGCTCAGCCATTACCGGTATACTTTATCGCATCAGGCGGTGCGGAAAACGGCTTTAAGGCAAACTATCAGAGTACAAAAGAACCTTATATTCTGTTAACCACACCTGGTTATAATTCACTGGCAGCATCCATGGAGATCATGGGATTTCTGGCAGAGCATGATCTTAAGGGTGAGATCCTTCATGGAGACTTTGAAACCCTGGCCAAGCAGCTGAAAATCAAACTGGCAGTAGCTGAGGCAAAGGAAGCCATGAAGCACCAGCATTTAGGATGCTTTGGTGAACCTGGTGGCCTGATTGCTTCTGATGTTGATTTCGCCAGACTGCAAGAGCTGACAGGGGCCAGATCAACAATGTTTGAACTGGATGAACTGATTGCTGAATATCACAAAGGTGGATATCCGGAAAACCAGTGGACGGAACAGTTAAAGAAAAAGGGCTTCAGACCTGAAGAAACTGAAAAGGCTCTGAATGTCTATGGTGCCCTGAAGAGATTGATTGAAAAGTATCAGCTGACAGCAGTAACGGTAAGATGCTTTGACCTGCTTTCAGCCATTCATACAACAGGCTGTCTGGCTTTAGCCGTTCTTAATGCTGAAGGAATCCCGGCCGCCTGTGAAGGTGACCAGAAGGCTTTATTGAGCATGGTCATCATGAGAGTACTGACCGGCAAGTCAGGATTCATGGCAAATCCAAGCACTATGGATCCAAAGGCTTCTGAGATCATTTTCGCTCACTGCACGATCCCTCTGGATATGCCGGATGAGTATTTCCTGACAACACACTTTGAGTCAGGTATCGGTGTTGCCGTAGCTACAGATATTGCTCCGCAGGTAATGACGATATTCAAGTGCAACGGTGATTTAAGCAGACATTATGCCGGCAGAGCAGACCTTCTGGAAACCATGCATCTGGGAACCTTATGCCGCAGCCAGATGAAACTGAGACTGGAAGACGGTACGGAATACTTCGCCAGAAGACCTATCAGCAACCACCACATTATCTGCAAGGGTGATTACAAGGAAGTAATTGACGCTTTCTTTGAACAGTATTAATCAGAAAAGACATGAGAAAGCTCATTGTAATAATATGCCTGTTCTTTTGCATAGCCTTAAGCGGCTGCAGCAGATACGACAGAATTGAAGTAAGAGTTTCCGCCGGTGACTGGGTCGTTCTGGATAAATCCGAAGCTGAAAAGGCTTATCGGATCATTCAGGCATTTGAAAACGGTGGTTACCGGGAAATAAGACCGGATGATATGGGAAAGGGCAATCTGGATTTTTACATCTGCATCCACAAGGGTGACAGTCAGATCGTATATGATACCAGAGGACCTGAGTGGGCTAAGACGATGCCTGATCAGTCATATCACGCCTTTAAAACCAATTCTGACTTTTACAATGAACTTGTCACATTCTACCAAAACTATTTTCCTCTGTTATATTCCATAGAGTATTCGTCAGCTGATCCTGTTATTTACTGTGAACATGATGGCAGATTTACACCTGATCAGCAGAGCATTTACCGTCTGTATCGGGAAATACGTCAGTCCGTCTGGCAGTATCCTTCACGGCTTCATTATGATGGAAGTTATGATGATGAAATATGCCGGATCGTCTATGACGACACTGTCATTAAGGAAACAATTCATCTGTTTAATGATTTCATGGTCATTAACGGCCGAAAGCTTCCGGTAAATAATGCTGAACTGGCAAGGTTCATCTTGCCGGATACGGAGATACCGGATGCCGGGAAATATTCTTCAGATGTTTATACGCTGATACTGAAAGAAGACAGAACAGGTATTCTTATGTCAGGTGATATGGAATATGAAGTCAAACTTGATATTGCCAGAGAGATAATTACGGGAATGGATGACGAAATCCCTTACCGCTATAAAGATAAGATGATCAGTTTTGAAGGTATAGGCGGACGCATTTATCTGAGAAAAGAAGGATAACGAAAATAACCGGCAGCTGTTTAACGATGGCTGCTGGTTATTGCGGTGTCATGCACTATACTGAACAGGGGTATTAATATGAAAAAACTAATTGAAAAGATCAGAAAGATTCCAAAGTGGGGCTATGCAGTCGGGCTGTTCTATTTCGGACTGCAGTATGGAATGTACCGTCTGGGCGAATGGCTTAGTGTTGTCATCGGTACCAAACGGAATGCCTTTGAATGGAAGATCCCGTTCATTGACGACCGGATTCCGCTTATCCCGGCAACAGTGGTCATTTATCTGTTTTCATATGTTTTCTGGATCTGCGGACCTATTGCGGTATCACTGACCAGTAAAAAGAACTTCAGAAAGTACATCATCGGTCTCACGCTGGCTTACATCATAGGTTTCCTGTTCTTTGTCTTCATGCCTACCTACATGGACAGGGTAAAGGAAGGACTGATGGAACAGGCTGCCAAACCGGGAATGTTTAACAAACTTCTGGCCACGGTTTATGGAGCCGATGGCAGTGATATGGCCTATAATCTGGTTCCGTCTTATCACTGTCTGATCAGTGCATACTGTTATCTTGGCGTCCGTAAGCAGCCGGAAATCTCCAAAGGATTCAGAGTATATTCTCTGATCATGGCGATTCTCATCAGTATTTCCACTGTATGTACCAAGCAGCATTACATCATAGATGTTGTGTTTGGAGTAGGAATATCGATAGGCTGTTATCTGTTAATGAACAGAATATATTCAGAGAAAAACTAAAAAACAGGATCGCTCCTGTTTTTAAATCAGTTCAAAGTAGTATCCGCATTCAAACACCTGACCAGGTGGCAGAAGGTTATTCTCCGTGTCATCTCGGAAGGTGTTTTCCTTTGGCAGATCATTATCAGGGAACCATGGTTCAATGCAGACAAACGGGGCACTGTCACTGGCATGCCAGAAACCTACTGAAGCATAGCCGTCAATCCCCACTCTGATGGTATGTCTGCCATTGGTCAGCTGAGCCCATGAGGACTTAAGCTGATGATTATGATAGAAGAATGAAGGGAAGAGGCTGACATCTTTCAGAGAGAAACTGTTTCCGTCAGGAATGTCTCTTTCAGGATGGCTCAGATTTTCTGCCTGCTCAAATTCAATGCGGTAATTCTTATAGCTTTCCCTGCGGTCCATCGGGCAGTTGAAAGCAGGATGGAAGCCGATCATAAACGGCAGCATCTTTTCGTCGCGGTTGGTCACGGTGCAGTTTATTAACAGTTTGTGGCCCTGCAGCTTATATCTTAATTCGACAGAGAAAAGGAACGGATAAACTCTCATGGTATTGAAATCTGACTGTAATACCAGAACTACTTCATCATCTCTGACTTCGGTAAAGGTAAATTCAGCGTCTCTGGCAAAACCATGCTGACCGCAGCAGTATTCCTTTCCATCATAGGTGTATTTGCCATCCTTCAGCGGTCCGGCATACGGGAACAGAAGAGGATTGCAGTTGCGCCAGTGCTGAGGGTTGCGGGACCAGATCGTTTCAACTGTGCTTCCGACCTTCCTGAAACTGATGACTTCCGCAGCATGGGAACTGACAGTTGCCTGTACGAAGTTATTTTTAATGGTGATTTCCTTACTCATTATCTGAGCCTCCTTTCAGCTTTTCAATTTCCTCTGCTGTCAGTTCACGGTATTCACCGACTGCGAGGTTTTCTATGTTCAGAAATGAATATTCTGTTCTTTTCAGATAAGTGACGGTGCTGCCAAGATAGCCGATCATTCTTCTGACCTGATGGAACTTTCCTTCATGGATGGTCAGATAGCCGGATGTTGCGGTGAGCAGTTCAAGCTTTCCCGGCAGAGAAGTAAAGTCGGAAAACTCAATTGGCTTTGAAAGTATCAGTGCAGCCTCAGAAGGCAGCGGTTTGTCGCATTCAAAATAATATTTCTTATCAACATGATATTTAGGCGATATCAGCTGATGGGTCAGCTGTCCGTCATTGGTAATTAATAACAGGCCTTCGGTTTCCTTGTCCAGTCTGCCGACAGGATTAAGATCCCTGAAATATCCCGGGACAAGTTCGCAGACATTGGGAGAACCGTCTTTGGTACAGAGGTAGCCGGCAGGTTTGTTCAGCAGAAAATATTGATATTGCCGGTAAACAAGCGGTTCGCCTTCCAGACAGACATAAGATGATTCAGTGACCTTGTAGTCAGGCTTTCTGATGATTTCCTCATCA
>CAMOMM010000032.1 GCA_946619805.1 uncultured Bacillota bacterium
TGTTTTTACAGCTTTTGAACCATGATATATTTCGCTTAACAGCGGCCAGCACAGAATCAGTGCAACAGCTACCGTAAGATAATCGGACAACGGTTGTGCCAGATAGATTCCCATCTCGGAAAACAGATTCGGCAATATGAGAATTATAGGCAGATAGATGAATCCCTGTCTGGCCATGGAAAGGATCATTGATTCCTTTCCCTTGCCGGCAGCCTGCAGGCTTACCGTGAAGACATAGTAAGCGGCATATACCGGTAAGGCAAGAGTATAGGCTTTAAGATAACGGCATCCATATTCAATGACGACCGGATCGCTGGCAAACAGTCCCACATACGGCTTGTTAAACAGCCATATAATTGCGGCGGCGCCAACAGAGTACAGTGTAAGTACACTCAGACACCAGACCATGGTATCGTAGAGACGTTTGAAGTTACGGGCCCCATAATGGTAGGAAGCCAGAGGCAGATAACCGTTGACTGCACCCTGTATGAAATAGGTCAGAAGATGAGAGGCATGACGGCCTACGGAACATCCGGCCACAAACTCGGTTCCGAAACGGAAGACCTGCTTGCTGTAGAAGGCTGATGTTACTGCCGGAAGGCAGTTTCTGACATAACAGGAGACCCCGACTCTCAGTATTTCCCGGGAAATGCCTTTGTCAATATGGAAGTCAAACAAACGCCAGCTGATTGGAGTGCGGGGACTCTGCAGTCTCATAAAGCAGAGTACGCAGGTCACAAAGTTACAGATAGCGGTGGCCAAGGCGGCTCCGACAACCCCGAGATTAAGACCCCAGTCAAACATGAAGAACGGGTCAAGAATGATGTTGAGAATAACGCTGCCGCTTATTACCGCTGTTGAGTATCTGACATCGCCAACAGCTCTTAAGACATGAACCGTAGTACTGCGCAGAACCATGAATACCACGGTAAAGATGCTCACGGTTCCATATTGAGTAGCGTAGCGGATGACTTCAGGGTCATCAGTCTGCCACATGATAAACGGCTTCACCATCAATAATCCCAGTACCATGTGGATAACTGACAGCAGGAAACATAAGGTCATGGAAGTACGGACGGTTTCTGTAACCTTGTCGTTCTTCTTTGCCCCCAGGTATCTTCCCAGACAGGAAGCCCCACCGATGCCGACACAGGCACCGACAGATTCAATGAACATCATGATGGAAGTCGAAGGATCCATGGAGGCCAGCATGGCGCTGTTATCAAGTCTGCCCACAAAGTAGGCATTAACAGTGCTGTAGATCAGATCAACAATGGAAACAAGAATGGAAGGCAGGGCCAGAGTTATCATGGCTTTGCTGATTTTTTCTTTTTCAAAAAGATATGTGGTATCTTTTTCCATGCGGCCGTCTCCCTTCCTTAAACAGTCCTATTCTATGATATTTATAATAATATTTCCATCTTTGTGAGCGGAATTGATCAAAAGCACACGTTGCGGTTTTGAACTTCTAATAAAACAGTGTTCTACTTATGATCTACAGTTTTCTGTATTTTTCCTTAATTGCCTCAACAATATCCCGCAGAGTATCTTTTTCAACCTTGGTAACTTCACGGTCAAAGGTCATAAGACCGTTAACTTCATCCTCAACGTCACTGACCTGGGTATAGATGCTGCCGGCCAGTCCTTTTTCAATGTTGTTGAGGATGTCTCTGGTGAACAGAACTTTCAGGGCGTCATTAAGTTCAGAAGCATCCTTTATCCGCTTATAGCCGAAGGTCTGCTTGTCATTGAAACAGTGGTCATAGAGTTTCAGTGTATAACCGCCGAATTCAGAGAGATAATACAGACGGTCATCGTCAAATTTATTCATGTTGACTGCCTTGAAATAGATGTGCTTGCTGTTGATGTCACCGAAATGCTGGTCATGCCAGCCGCTGGCCGGTTCAATTACTCTGGTACTGTCCAGTTCAAGCAGATAATCATGTACCTTCTTACTGTCGAACTGTCCCCATCCTTCATTAAACGGAGTCCAGAGAACCAGTGAAGGGACATTATACAGATGATCAACCATTCTCTTCAGATTACGGTAATACATATTACGGCCTTCTTCACTTTCACGGGCAAAGATCTTATAGTTCTTTTCCGTATCGTCAATTGAAGTGGTAAAAACGGAAGAAGCCAGAGTAGTCCAGTTATTGTATTTACTGCCGCCATTTACCATGTCCTGGCATACCAGCATTCCCAGACGGTCACACCAGTAATACCAGCGGGCAGGTTCGATCTTGATGTGTTTTCTTAAGGTATTAAAGCCTCTTTCCTTACAGACGGTTATGTCATGAATGATTGCTTCGTCAGATGGAGCGGTGTATAAGCCGTCAGACCAGTAGCCCTGATCAAGTAAGCCGTTAACATAGTAAGGTCTGCCATTAAGGAAGAATCTCTTTCTGCCGTCTTTGGCCGTTTGGATGTCAAAACTGCGGAAGCCAAAATAGCTTGTCACTACATCATCGCCGTTGGTAAAACGCAGATCATAGAGAACGGGATTTTCCGGTGACCATATTTCGGTTTCCCTGAAATCAATGGTTACAGAGTCTTTACCGGTGGTAACGGATGCGATAAGCTTCTTATTCAGAATTACTTCCGTACGGACCGGAAGATCATTGTTTCTGAAGAATTCCAGTTTCAGCTGTCTGTTTGCCAGATCAGGAGTTATTCTGACTTTCTCAAGATAATTCTGCGGAACAGATTCCAGCCATACCGTCTGCCAGATTCCTGACTGCGGAGTATACCAGATCCCACCGCGTTTGATCTTCTGCTTTCCTCTTTCGTAATAACTGGTATCAGAGAAGTCCTGTACCTTCACAACAAGAGTGTTTTCTTCCTGCAGATGATCGGTGATATCAAAACAGAAAGGATAGTATCCTCCTTCATTTCTGCCAACCAGAGAACCGTTGAGATAGACATCGGCAATTTGATCAACTGCTCCGAAATGCAGGATGACTCTGCCGCGGTTAAATCCCGGGGCAACAGTAAACTCCCTTTTATACCACAGATATTCTCCCGGCTGCAGAGTGCGGTTTACCCCTGACAGAAGTGTTTCCGGTGAGAAAGGAACCAGAATGTCCTGAGTAAATTCCGCCGGCTGTCTGTCTTCAGCAGTAAAAGCACATTTCCAGATACCGTTCAGATTCCGGTAAGAGTCTCTTTGAAACTGAGGACGGGGATATTCGGAAAGAGGTGATTCGGAAACGCCGTCACTCCATGGGGTCTTTAATTGTCTGATCATTATAACACCTGCCTGTTCTTATCTATATTATACAATAATGGTAACGGCAGATATCTCTGTTATAATAATGATAATGAAAATATTACTGATATTATTACTTCTGCTTGGCGGATGCACATTAAGGAGAACACCGCTTGATCATCAGGAAGTCGAAAAGGTTGCCCTGCGTGTCAGAGATGCCTTTGACATAACGGAGGGAGAAATTGACAGCTGGAACCGGCTTTACAGCGAGGACATGGAAAATGAATATGCCATGGCCATCGCGGTGTGCTTTTATCATGATTACCGGAAGAACATTTCGGATAATCTCCGTGATTTTTCCCTTGTCATGGATGGAAAGAGTCCTGAACAGTGCCTGCTGACAGCGGAAAAACAGTATAAATACGGGTTGATCCGCATGAGAAGAGAACAGATCAGTGAATTGCGGGAATATTACCGCTGCCGTAATGAACTGCTGAAATACGGTAACGCCAAAAGGATCGTTCCCTGCGATGTTGAAGATGTGGTGCTGAAGAAAGAAGATCCGCAGGCTCAGGAGATATGGGAAAAATACCGCAGCATTGGAGGCGGTAATGGTTTCTATGAAGTAAATATCAACCGCTACTGGCAGTGCACTACCTTTGTCTGGGGCAGATTTTTTGAGGTATATGGCTATGACAGCGGAGCGGTAGGAGACGGATGTTTCCATGCAACGGAAACCGTCAGGGCTCATGGTACCCGTTTCAGCATTTCCACTACCCCGGCACCCGGAGCAGTTTTCTCAATGTGGATCTCTGAATACAGTCATGCCGGTCATACGGGCTTCATCGAAGCAGTTGACGGTGATTACATCTGGATCAGTGATGCCAACTATGACGGGAAGGGAACCATCAGATTCAATTACAGAATGAAACTGTCTGATTTTGCCGAGGCCTATCCCGGTACTTTCTATGCTGTACCGATAAGGTTCTGACAGTACAGTCTTTCCGGACAGTGCAAAAACAGCGAAAAAACGATATCCCAAAGGCCCTGTTTACTGCTAATAAGTAGTGGAGGGCTTTTTTCATGCTTTACTGGAAAGGGATCATCGGCAGTATTACAGCCAGTTTTGTCAATGTCATGGTTATAAGAAGCCGGAAAAGGGAAGATTATGTGTTTTCCCGCTCTTATTGTCCTGTTTGCGGTCATCAGCTAAATTATCTGGATATGCTGCCGTTAGCCGGCTTTATCATACGTAAAGGGAAGTGTCACTATTGCGGCTGCAGGATATCTCTCAGATATCCTCTGGTGGAACTGCTGGGATTATATCTGGGACTGATCAGCAATTCCATCCGGGAGTTGATGATGTTCATGGATCTGCTGGCAATTGCTCTGTATGACCGGGATAACATGATAATAAAGGACAGTTATCTGGCTGTACTTTTACTGTGCGGTATATTTACCATGGATTTCAGGTACCTGAATAATCATCTTATGGGAGCCGTAGTGATAAGTCTGCCGATGTTTCTGCTGGCAACATTGACAGATGGCTTTGGCATGGGGGATGTCAAACTTATGGCGGTATCCGGATTCATTTTGGGGTGGGAAAGGTGTCTGCTTGGCTTTGTATTACGGTGTTTTGCCGGCAGCATGGTTTCTGTTTTTCTGTTAATGATGAAAAAGGCCGGCCTGAAGGACAGGATCCCTTTTGGCCCGTTTCTGGTATTGGGAATAATAATTGCATATTCATATGGTTTCAGGTTAATAGATTTTTATGAATATGCATGGCTTAAAGGTGTATAATTGAAACAGAAGGTTAAAGAATCATAACATCTAAGGAGGAATTACCATGGACGAACTGAAAAACATTGAAGAACAGGCCGAAAAGACTGCAGAAGAAGTTGCAGATAAAATCGAAGAAGTAACCGTAAAAACTGCCGAAACAGCAGCAGCTGATACCGTTGAGGCTATAAAGGACGCCAACCGGGCAATTGAAGAAGCTGTAGCCGTGACCGGTGAAGATCTGGTTAAGAAGAATGAAGAACTGCAGAAGGAAATAGATCAGCTTAACCGGGAAACTGCTGAAGCAGTTGAAAAGGTTGACAAGGCTGTCGGGGCAGGAAGAAGCAGAATCGAACAGATCAGAAACGAAAAGATCGAGCTTAAGCTTGAAAGCTCTGAAGCACTGATCAAGGCCAGAGAAGAAGTCAAGAAGAAATACGAAAAGGATAACGTTGATCTGAAGGAAAAGGCAGCTGCCGCTGTTGAAAAGGGCAAAGAAAAGGCTGATGAACTTGGCGATAAGTTCAAGGAGTCATCAGTCGGCAAGGCTATCTTCGGAGAAGACGGCAAGATCGATAAGGAAGATCTGAAGCGCTATGGCGAAGCCATTAAGGAAGGCGCCGATAAGGTCGGAGAAAAGTTCAAGGAAACAGGCATTGGCAAGGCTATTCTCGGTGAAGACGGAAAGTTTGACAGAGAAGACGCTGAACGTCTGGCTAAGAAAGCAGAAGAAACCGGAAAGAAGATCGTTGACAAGGTCAAGGATCTGATTGGAAAGTAATATGCAACGGAGGTGAGTTATCACCTCTTTTTAATGTATAATGTTTTATGTAAAAAAGCCGTACAGGTACAGGAGAGAGGTTATGAGTGAGATAAGGAAATACCAGCAGGAAATAGAAAAGATCATGAATGACAGACAGCTGACTTACTGGCAGAGAACAGATGCTTTAGCCAAGTATGCGGAAAACATTCTGGATTACCCGGAAGGGACCCCGGAGGAATTCTATATACTTGATGAAAGCCGTGAAATATCTGATCTTCATGAAGGTCATGGACCAAAATGCCCGAGATACATTCTTCCGGACTATAAGAAGTTCATTAAGGAAGGCTCGAAGTTCTTAAGAATTGATCCGCCAAAGAATCTGCTGGAAGCTGTAAACTCACTGCTGATCTTCTATCATAATGCTCATTCAATAGACAGATTCCCGGTTTTCCTGGGCAGAGTTGACGATCTGCTGGAGGAATTCGTAATAAAGGAAGACCGTGAAAGAGCCAAGGAACTCATCAGATGGTTCCTTATCAGCATAGACAGAACAATGTCCGACAGTTTCGTTCAGGCTAACCTGGGACCGCAGGAAACCGTTACCGGCAACATCATGCTGGAATTAATGCCTGAGCTGCAGAACATCACGCCGAATGTCACTCTCCGCTATGATCCGGAAGTAACACCTGATGAATTTGCCAGAAAGGCCCTGGACTGTGCTCTGAAATGTGCCAATCCGGCTTTTGCCCTGGACAGTTTCTATAAGGAAAGAGTTGGGGAAAACTATGGAATAGCATCCTGCTATAACGGTTTACTGATTGGCGGCGGTGCTTATACCTTAACCAGATTAAGACTGGGCACCATTTCCGAACATTGCGAGAACTCAGAGGACTTCTTTGAGAACAGACTTCCTTTATGCATCAATACTCAGCTGAAGTTCATGGACGCCAAGATCAGAAACGTTGTTGAAAACCGTGCCTTCTTTGATTCTGACTGGATGGTCAGGGACGGTTTTGTTCATGCAGACCGCTTTGTAGGTCTGTTTGGCCTGGTTGGCTTATGTGAATGCGTCAATAACCTGATGAAGAAAGACGGCAAGGAAGGAAGAATGGGACATAACGCGGAAGCAGATCAGCTGGGAGTAAGGATCCTGGAGACCATCGACAAGGCCGTAAGCGAACACTACTGTCCATATTCATATAAACACCACTTTGTCATGCATTCACAGGTTGGGGCTGACGATGATGAAGGCAACTCAGCCGGAACCAGAATTGCCTATGGCGATGAGCCTGAATTGTACGAACATCTGAAGAACTGCGGTTTATATCATCATTTCTTCCCGTCCGGAGTAGGCGATATCTTCCCGTTTGATGAGACAGCCTTCAGAAATCTTGATGCGCTGCTTGATATCTTCAAGGGCGGATTCAAGGTTGGCGTAAAATACATGTCAACATATCTGGGCAGCGGTGACCTGATCCGTGTAACCGGATATCTCATGAAGAAATCAGAAGTAGAGAAACTGAAAAGAGGCGAGGTTGTCGCCAATGACTCTGTTGCTCTGGTAGTTGATAAGACACCGGCCAGACATTTAAATGAAAAGAAGGTAAGAAGTTTCAATGAATAAGGCACCTGTCAATAAAATAATTCCCAGCAGTGTGGTAGACGGCCCGGGAAACAGAACGGCGGTTTTCTTTCAGTCCTGTAACTTCAACTGCCGCTATTGCCATAATCCGGAAACCATCAACATGTGCATCAGCTGCGGCCGGTGTATTGAAACCTGTCCGGTAAAGGCTCTGTCCTTTGTGGATGGCAAGGTAGTGTGGGATGATAAGAAGTGCTGCGGGTGTGATACCTGCATAAAGACCTGCCCGAACAACTCTTCTCCGAAGATAAAATACATGAGTGCCCGGGAGATCTGGGAAAAGATCGAGGGAAATCTGCCATTCATCCGCGGAATAACGGTATCAGGCGGTGAATGTACTTTACAGGCAGCGGTAGTAAGAGAGCTTTTTGCGATTGCGAAAGCCCATGGCCTGACGACCCTGCTTGATTCCAATGGATCCTATGATTTCAGAAACCATCCGGAACTGATGGAAGTGTCAGATGGAGTCATGCTGGATGTCAAGGCCGACAATGAAGAAAGACACCAGTGGCTGACCGGTCACAGCATAGACATAGTACTGGAAAATCTGGACTGGCTGGCTTCAGTTGACAAGCTGGAGGAAATCAGAACCGTCTGCATTCCGGGTTCACTGGAAAATGAGAAAACCATTGAAGCAGCAGGGGATATTCTGAAGCCTTATCTGGAAAAGAAAGACATCCGCTACAAACTGATAAAATACCGTCACTTCGGTGTCCGTCAGCAATACCGTGACTTTAAAGAGCCGAGCGAAGACTACATGAAATCACTGAAACGGCTGGCAGAGAAGAAGGGATTCAGAAACATCGTCATTATTTAGCATTAAACGGAGTGAGGAATCGCTCCTTTAA
>CAMOMM010000033.1 GCA_946619805.1 uncultured Bacillota bacterium
CCCTCTGAACAAGAGCTTCCGTACGGGTATCAATTGAAGAAGTTGCTTCATCAAGTACCATTACCGGTGGATCGGCTACCGCTGCTCTGGCAATTGACAGTAACTGTCTCTGTCCCTGTGATAACTGTGATCCGTTACCTGTTAATACAGTATTATAACCTTCCGGCAGTCTGGTGATGAAGTCGTCTGCGTTGGCCAGTTTGGCGGCAGCAATGCATTCTTCATCTGTTGCGTCCAGCTTACCGTAACGGATGTTGTCCATCACCGTACCGGTAAACAGATTGACATCCTGCAATACCATTCCCAGAGACCTTCTCAGATCCGGTTTCTTGATCTTGTTGATGTTGATGCCGTCATATCTGATCTTGCCGTCAGGGATATCATAGAATCTGTTGATCAGATTGGTAATTGTGGTCTTGCCGGCACCGGTTGCACCGACAAAGGCAATTTTCTGACCCGGATGAGCATACAGCGAAATGTCGAACAGTACCTGCTTGCCAGGTTCATATTCAAAGTCAACATCGACCATCTGAATATCACCTTTCAGTTCCACATAGGTTGTAGAGTGGTCGCTTTGAGCATGATAATGCTTCCAGGCCCACATTCCGGTATGGTGATCAGCTTCATGCATTTCACCGTTTTCATCCTTAGTAGCATTTACCAGTGTTACATATCCTTCATCCTTTTCGCTTTCTTCATCAATCAGGGCAAACACTCTGTCACTGCCTGCCAAAGCCATGGCAATGGTAGATACCTGCATTGAGATCTGTGATACTGTCTGAGACAGCTGTCTGGATAAAGCCAGGAAAGATACGATAACACCGATGGTAATGGATGATATTCCCGTCAATGTCAGATTAGGAACTTTGGCAACTACCAGCAGACCTCCGGTAATGGCCAGGATGACATACATGATATTGCCGACGTTTGCCAGGATAGGCATTAAGGCATTGGCTGTTTTATTGGCGGTATTACTGTCGTTAAACAGTTTTTCATTGAGTTTGTCAAAGTCTTTCTTTGCTTCCTCTTCATGATTGAAAACCTTAACTACCTTCATTCCTTCCATCATTTCTTCGATGAAGCCTTCTTCCTTAGCCAGAGATTCCTGCTGTGCCTTCATGTATCTGGCACTCTTGCCGCCGAATATACCGGTAATTCTGAACATAACCATAATTACCAGAACTACCACAATGGACATCCAGACACTGTATCTCAGCATTGAGAAGAATATCATGGTAATTGACATGATTGACTGGAAGAAGGAAGGAATGCTTGATCCTACCAACTGTCTGATAGTATCAACGTCATTGGTATAGGCAGACATAATCTCGCCATGAGTATGTGAGTCAAAATATCTGATTGGCAAAGTTTCCATGTTGTCAAACATGTCATCTCTGAGATCCTTAATGGTTCCCTGACCTACTGTCGCCATTAACTGAGGATAGATTATGGCGCTGACTACACCAAGAAGGTCAAACATAACCATTGTGGTGATGATGGAAGCCAGTCCTTTGGCAACACTGCTTAAGCCATTCAGAATTCCCGGCAGAATTACCGTATCGATCAGCTGAGCCATGAAGGCATTAACAATAACATTTGATACTGCACTGATAACAATGCATACCGCTACCAGTAACAGTCTCCAGCTGTAACGTCTGAACACATAATTCAGAAGGCGGAGAAGACTCTTCGGATCTATTTTCTTATTTGTAACAAATCTCTGTCTTGGTGGCATTTTAGTCTTCCTCCTTTCCCTTTACCTGTGACTGATATATTTCAGCGTATATTCCATTATGCTTCATTAACTGTTCGTGGTTACCCAGTTCCCGGATCTTTCCGCCATCCATGACGATGATCTGGTCACTTTCTTCGATTGAGCCAACTCTCTGAGCAATGATGATCTTGGTTGTATCAGGAATCTCTTCCCTGAAAGCCTTTCTGATCAGCGCATCTGTCTTGGTGTCAACCGCACTGGTTGAGTCATCAAGGATCAGGATCTTCGGTTTTTTCAATAAGGCTCGGGCAATACACAGCCTCTGTTTCTGACCGCCGGAAACGTTTGTTCCTCCCTGTGTCAGCATTGTGTCATATTTGTCAGGCATCTGCTGAATGAATTCATCTGCCTGGGCAAGCTTGCACACTCTTTCTATTTCTTCATCACTGGCTTCCTTGTTTCCCCATCTGAGGTTTTCCTTAATGGTTCCGGAGAAAAGAACGTTTTTCTGCAGAACAACAGATACCTCATCTCTTAAGGACTTAAGATCATATTCCCTGACATCAGCGCCTCCGACATATACCGCTCCTTCAGTAACGTCATACAGTCTGTTGATCAGCTGGATCAGGGTTGTCTTTGATGAACCTGTTGAACCAAGAATACCAATTGTCTGACCGGACTTAATGTCGAGATTGATGTCAGTCAGAGCACTGCGCTGGCTTTCAGGATTGTACTTGAAGGTTACATGATCGAATACGATACTTCCGTCTTTTACTTCCTTCAGTCCGTCTGCCGGTGATACCAGCTTAGGTTCATGAGTCAGAACCTCACAGATACGGGTTGCTGCTTCTGCTGAGAACACGATCTGTAAGAATACCATTGATAACATGTTCATGGCTACCAGAATCTGAACACCATAGCTGATCAATGATGATAACTGTCCGGTTGTCAGAGCTGTTGCCTGAGTATTAATGATGATTACAGCGCCGAAATAACAGATGAGATCCTTGGCTGCCTTGATGCAGATCATCATTAACGGATTATTGAAAGCCAATACTCTTTCTGCTTTTGTGAAGTTACTTCTGACATCTTCGGAAGCTGCATTGAACTTCTTGATTTCATAGTCTTCTCTGACGAAGGCCTTAACTACTCTTATTCCCGCAACATTTTCCTGAACGGAATTGTTCAGAGCATCATATTTTTTGAAAATACGCTTGAAGATAGGATGGGCAATATTGAATATTACAAACAGGCCAATTGCCAGTACCGGCAGAATTGCCAGGAAAATCAGAGCCATTCTTGAATTGATTCTGAAAGCCATTATTACGGAAAAGATCAGCATCAGAGGTGTTCTGACTGCCATTCTGGTAAGCATTCCGAATGCCATCTGGATATGTGAGACATCATTCGTCAGTCTGGTAACCAGTGAGGATGATGAAAACTGGTCAATATCTTCAAAGGCGAAGTCCTGAACCTTATAGAAAAGGTCTCTTCTCAGATTCTTGGCAAAGCCTGTTGATGCTTTGGCACTGTATCTGGCACTCATTGCTCCGCATATCAGCGATAAGCAGGCAAGAACAAGCAGGATCGATCCGTATTTGAATACCGGTGCCATTGATTCGCCGGTCATCTCGTCAATCAGCATGGCCATTACCGTTGGAATGATGGTTTCCAGCGCCACTTCACCGATCATGAACAAAGGCGTCAGGATCGTTTCCTTTTTATACTCACCTATTTTACTCATCAGAATTCTTAACATACTGCACTCCCTTCTGATTTTCGATGTTATTGATCATTTTATTGAGAACCTGTGTTACCACTGCAAGTTCTTCATCTTTTATGCCTTCCAGCATTGTCTTATTAAACTGTTCTGCTGATCTGACCATTTCCTCTTTGAATAAAACAGCCTCTTCAGTCAGTGATACGATTTTGTTTCGGCGGTCCATGTTATCGGGAGCCGTAGTGACAAAACCATTTGATTCAAGTCTCTGTACCAGCCCTACCATTGTAGGATGAGAAACATTCATCATTGTCTGAAGCTGTTTCTGGTTGACTGTTCCGCCGTTTTTACCCAGCAAATGCAGAACCTGTGATTGAGAGAATGTCAGATCATGGATTTTGAAATGATTATCTATATTGGTTTTTATCTTATTATCAATTTTATGAATAAGATAACCGATGTCTTCGTTTCTGTTCATTTCACATCCTCCTTTCAAAAAATATGTAGCACGTTACGTGTAGTCTGCTACATAATATCGTATTCTATATTATATGTCAATTAATTTAGCTCTTGAGAACATATAAAAATGTAAAAAGCTCTGTTCATAATGTACACAGAGCTGATTTATCTTGTTTTTATCTATGATTACTTTACTATATTCTGAAATATTATCTTACTGTCAGTAAGAGTTTCCTTCTGCAGGTCAGAGAATTCCGTACCGCTCAGAACGACAACATTGATTTCTTCTTCAATTGTCTGTTTCAGACAGTTTTTAATATAAACTATCTGTCCCAGCAGCTTTATGAAGTTTTCTCTGCTGTCACGCTGAGTACTGTTGTAGATATAGTAGAGTCTGAATCCGTCATCAAAGGTCATAAAGGAGTTCTGATCACTGTTTACCCAGACGGGATTCTTATCTTTGAATATGTTGAAGCAGTGTTTCCGGAACGTCTGATTCTTATGTACAGCTGTTATGTTCATGCTCTCATATATGGTAGCCACCTGATATCTCAGTACTTCGCGGTTAAAACTTTCAATATCAACTATCTTGCCATTCAATGCAGCTGACCAGTAATCCAGACCTATTTCCTTGACTTTCTGCAGCAGTTCCAGGGTTACATGACCCTCATGAGCATCAAGATATGTAAATGATTCAAGGTTCTTAGGAAGGCTTATTCCAAGGTCCGCCAGATATAAAGGTCCCCGGAAAAATATGACATCCTTTAAAAACAGGCATGATATCTTTTCCGGCATGGTGTTGGATTTATTTGTCTTCTCTATGGCGTTTATAAGATTATCACGGCTTGTATATCCCGTTTTGTTTCCATATTTCTTCCAGAGGTTATCTATTGTCATTTCACGGTCACCGACATAGCAACCATATCCAACGATGCCTTTTTCGTTGTTTTTTACTGTTTCGGCGCCTTTGGACAGGAAAAAGAGCAGATCCCCCGGCTGAAAAGAGGAGAATTTCTTCATGGACAGTCTCCAGAAGACAATTTCCTGGCTTCCGTTAACACGGTGGAAATCAAGCATGTTCCGGTCAGTTACATATGCGATCGATGCCATATAGATACCTCCTGTAGAAAGGATTACTGTTTAATTCTGCCCTGCAGAGCCCTGATAAGAGTAACATCATCAACGTAGTCAAGATTTCCCCCGGTAGGAAGACCACTGGCAAGTCTTGTTACTGATACATGTGGGTATTCTTTCAGTATTTTTGACAGATATAAGGCTGTTGTATCACCCTCAATTGTCGAATTTGTGGCCAGAATGATTTCTCTGGTGTTTTCATCAATTCTTTTCAGCAGGGAATCAATGTTTATATCTTCCGGCAGAATTCCTTTTGTGGTTGAGATAGCACCATGAAGTACATGATATACACCGTTGAACATTCCAATTCTTTCCAGCGCTATAACATCTTTTGGATTCTGTACCACACAGATAGTTGAGTGATCTCTGTTCTCGTCTTCACAGACAGGGCATACTTCCTTTTCAGTAAGATTACCGCAAATTGAACAGTATCTTACTTTTTCTGTAACATCTATGAGAGTCTGAGCAATATCAACGGCTTCATCTTTGTTCATTTCCAAAACAGCCATTGCATAACGCTCAGCAGTTTTTCTGCCTACGGAAGGAAGTTTCCTGAAACATTCAATCAGTTTTTCAATTGATAAAGGATACATAATTACCTCAGGCCCGGAATATTGATTGATCCAGCCAGACCGGACATCATATTTTCCTTATTTTCCGTTATTTCCCGGGAAATATCATTCACAGCCAGAGTAATGGCATCCCGCAGAGCTTCAAAATCATCACTTGTGAAATTCTTCACAAAGTTATCGTCGAACTTTATTTCCTCAATCTGGTAATCGCTGTTCATCTTGATTTGAACGATGCTGTTAACAACTTTATTTGTATATTCTTTCTGTTTCAGTTCAGCCTCGCTCTTTTCCAGGTCTTCCTGCATTTTCTGGGCCCGCTGTAACAATTTATTAAAGTCCATGTTATTCCTCCGTCTTTTTATAGCCGTTTTTACCAAACAGATTGATCAGTCGTTTTTCTGTTTCGCTTATTGTTTCCTTTGGTTCTTCCTTAATGATTGGTATTGGTCCTGTTTTCTCACGGAAATAACTTATTAACAGGATCTTCTGATCAGGAGTAATAGCTGTTACGCTCTTTTTAACTCCCAGCTTTTCTTCTACTGTTTTTTCTATTTCAAACTGCTTGTTTTCTTCATTTATTATGTCTGTCTGTTCTCTGGATTGAGCAACCACTATAATATCGGTTTCACTTGAAGCCATCATCACAGTATTTTCCAGGCCTTTAACATTCTTGCAGATTTCCGGCCAGATCTTGCTTTCTCTTTCTCTGTATTCTTTTCTGCTTCTGGTCAGCATCAGATATAATTGATCATTAGTCAGATGCTTTATAACAGGCTCTTTTGGCTTTTCCACAACAACCGGCTTAACCGGTTCTGGTACAGCTGTTTTTACAGGTTCTGCTGTTACATTTTCAGTCTTTTTTGGTTCTGTAACAGCATTCATTATTCTTACATCATGATTATTATCTGTTATATTAACCATCTTTAACAGGCAGACTTCAAAATAGGACAGGCTGTCAGTAGCGTCCTTATATTTGATTGATACATCCATAAGATAGTCAATACTGTCAAGCAGTTCCTTTACAGTAAACATACTTGCCAGTTTATTTGCCTGTTCTTCATTGATGACCGTCAGCAATCCCGTATCCTGTGAATAGCTGTAAACAACAGTTTCTTTAGCTATATTAATAAGATCAGTTGTCAGTCTCTGCAGATCAATGCCTCTGTTTGCCAGATTTCTGGCTTTTTCCATCAGCCGCTTGGTATTTTTTCTGCTTACACATTCAAACAGATCGAGCTTTTCCGCGGTAGTGGCAATTCCATATACAGCACTGACATCGCTGGCCTTGATATTGTTCTGTGCATAGGCGATGCACTGATCCATGATGCTGAGGGCATCTCTCATTCCGCCTTCGGCTATTTCTGCTATAAGTGTCAGTGCTGCATCTTCACAGATTATTCCTTCCTGTTGTGCAATATATTTCAGTCTTTCTTTAATCAGAAGGGTTGGAACCTTGCTGAAGTCAAATCTCTGGCATCTTGATACTATTGTAGGCAGAACTTTATGCGGTTCTGTTGTTGCCAGAACGAAAATACAGTAGGCAGGGGGTTCTTCCAGTGTTTTTAACAGCGCATTAAAGGCGCTTGGAGTCATCATATGGACTTCATCAATGATATATACCTTATATTTACCCTGCATTGGAGCATATTTTACCTTATCAATAAGATCACGTACTTCATCAACGCCATTATTGGTAGCTGCATCCAGTTCAACAACATCAGGATGAGTGCCTTCCTGGATATCCAGGCAGTTTGCACATTTGCCGCATGGTTTGTTTTCCGGATCTGTACAGTTGATTGTCTTAGCCAGAAGCTTCGCTATTGAAGTTTTTCCGGTTCCTCTCGGCCCACAAAATAAATAGGCATGCGCCAGTTTGTTGTTTTTTATTGCATTCTGCAGTGTTGCAACGATATGCTGCTGTCCAACGACATCTTCAAAAGTTGCAGGACGGTATTTCCTATATAAAGCCTTATATGCCATGCTATATTCCTCTTTATATATTATACAATAAAAAGCCGTCAGTTAGACGGCTTATTACGTAGTTTTCTGAAGAAATCAGACAGTATTCTCGAGCATTCTTCGCCCATTATTCCACCATGTACTTCCGGATAATGATTGAACCCCTTAACATCATACATGTTATATAGACCACCAAGAGCTCCGGCTTTTTTATCTGTTGCACCATAGTAAACTTCTTTTATTCTGGCCTGCTGGATGGCTCCAGCGCACATTGAGCAAGGCTCCAAAGTAACAAATATGGCACAATCTTCCAGTCTCCAGCTGCCAATTTTCTTATTTGCCTTTCTGATAGCCACTATTTCAGCATGATCAATGGTACTTTCTCTGTTCTTTCTGGTATTGTATCCTCTGGCAATGACCTTATCCTGGTATACAATTACACACCCAACCGGCACTTCATCCTGCCGCGCGGCTTTTTCCGCCAGTTTATAAGCCATTTTCATGTATTTTTCCGGATTATTCATGGTTTCTCCCTAAATAAAGTGGTACACACACAATTTGCTTATGTGGCTGCTATGTTCCCATCC
>CAMOMM010000034.1 GCA_946619805.1 uncultured Bacillota bacterium
ATACAGAGCCATGACGCCTCCGGGCTTGCCGTTTCTGTCAATTATGATAACTTCATGTCTGTCTTTTACCAGCTGTGTTGCCAGCGTAAGAGAGGCTATGCCGGCACCGATAATTATTATTCTCATAATCTGTTCCTCAAAACTATTATATAATAACAGTGAGGAATTGATTATGAAAGATAACAATAAGATAAATGCACGGCGGCAGAGCCGGGAGCTTTCCAGACTTCAGAAAATAAAGGAAAAGAACAAGGGAAAATACTATTTTGCCGTGCTTATTATTCTGATACTGCTGGTAGACGTTATTGATAACATCACAACAAACGCCACCGGTTCAGTCACTTCGGCCTTCATCAGGGAGTTCTTCATAGACGGTCATCTCTTTGGCAAAGACTACGACCTTAACAGCGGTCTGGCTCTGCATAATACCATTAATCTGATCGGTTATGTAATAGGGCTTCTGACCCCGTTCTATAAGGCACAGGCAGACAGATACGGCCGAAAACCGCTGTTTGTCATTTCAACTCTGGGAATGACAGTGGGACTGCTGATTGTTTATTTCTCCAGAAGCTATTTCGTATTTCTTTTGGGTAACTTCATCATGACGTTCTTTCTGAGTCATGACATTCAGATCATATATCTTCTTGAGGAATCCCCTGCGAAATACCGCGCTACAGTATACAGTTTCATCAAGGGACTCGGCGGGTTAAGTGCCATATTGCTGCCGTTAATGAGAAACTTTCTGCTGCATAATGACGAGACACTATGGCGCAATATCTTCCTGCTCCCGGGTATCGCAGGACTGATAATATGCATACTGGTTTTCCTGTTTGCCAGGGAAACAGAGACCTTTGTTCAGGGAAGAATTGACTATCTGAGCATTCCGCAGGAAGAAAGGGAACAACAGCGGAAGCTGCTGAAGCAGCAGAAAAAGGCTGACAGCAATAAGGCAGGCATAATCAATGCCATCAGATTTATTTTCTCTCATAAAGAACTAAGAGATCTGATAATCATCAAGACCATATTTGACGCTGCCATCATAGCCGTAACAAACTATGAACCTATAATGACGGAAGCCGGCATGAGCGCCGCAGATAAAACCATTGCGCTGTATTTTTATCCGGTAATATACTGTGTGTCAGTAATGATTTCCGGTATATTGGCTGACCGCTGGGGCCGCAAGAAGACAGTAGTGCTGTTCGGTACGATCTGCTTCATTACCTTCACCATGTTTGTCATTTCTGCCCGCAACCTGTGGAATCCAAGAATTGTCGGGCTGATGTACGGCTTATATCTGGGAGGTTACTGGATCGGCAGAGACTATATGGAAATAGTATCTACGGAAATGGTGCCGACTGACATCAGAGCTTCCATAGTCGGAGCCGAAGGACTGCTTGTCTACATAGGCATGGCTCTGGGATTTGCCTTTGTCAATATCGGCATGTTATTCATGCCTATCTGGCTGACCTGCCTTATATTCATCGTACCATGTGTCTCTGTTTCAATCATACTGTTTAACAGAAAGGTCAGAGAGACCAAGGGCATTGATTACAGAACAATAGAATAAGTGTGATAAGTGAAGAATGCATCCGGTGATCCGGATGTTTTTTCTGCTGTTTAAGGACTTTTTATGAATCCGGACTATGAAGTAATAGGAGAAACAATGCTGGCAGTCAGGGATTTACATAAAAGCTATGGAAACAGAGAAGTACTCAGAGGAGTATCTTTTACTGTCTCCAAAGGACAGATAGTCTCACTTCTTGGAAGCAACGGATCAGGGAAAACCACGACCTTCAGATGTCTGCTGAATCTTACGGATTACCGGGAAGGAAGCATAAGATACAATGGGGCTAAAACGGATGGCAGAAAAATGGGATATCTTCCGGAAGATAGGAGCCTTTTCTTTGACGTGGAAATATACAGACAGCTTAAATATGTGGGTATGCTGAAGGGAATGAGTCGGGAAGACGCAGACAGAGAGATCACTTACTGGATGGACAGGCTGAAAGTCAGCCAATACCGTCATGAAATACCATTGATGCTTTCCAAAGGCAATCAGCAGAAGATCCAGCTGATCATGTGCCTGCTGGGTAATCCGGAAATCATCATAATGGATGAACCGTGGACCGGACTTGACCGGGACAATGCCGGCATTTTTCAGTCGGTATTACTGGAACTGAAGCGGAAAAACCGAATGATCCTTTTATCATCACACCAGTACCAGCCCATACAGGAGTACTGTGACCGATTCCTGTATCTTAAAAACGGTGAGATCGTCATAAACAAAACACGAGGACAGTTTCAGGCCATGCCGGAAAGAATTGTTGAAGTTGAGCATGATGCAGACTTCTTCTTCCATGATGAACTGATAAGAAAAACGGTAACAAAAGACCGCAAGGTAAGCTTTCTGATGAGCAGCGATGAGGATGCCTGGAGAATAATGGAAAAAATAAAAGGGATGAAGGCGGTGACATCCATAAAGAAAAGGTGCCTTAATATTAATGATGTAATCGGAGAACTGAAATGAAAACGATCATAGGCTTTTATCTTCACAAACGCTTTCTGAATAAAACAGCGATCCTGCTTAATGCGGTGATCTTTGCTGCGGTCGGTCTGTTGTTTCATCTGGATATGATCATGGCAGACAAACAGGAACTGCCTGTTTATCTTGATGCCAGCTGCGGCAGTGTTGCGGAAAAGCTGATGGATATGGATGAGATCTATACAGTAAATGTAGAAGACCGGGAAGATTATCACACCCTTCATTACGATGAAGGCTGGATCCTTAAGGTCAGTAGTGGGGATGGCAGTAAAATTGCCGGTAAAGTTGAAGATGATCTGCGAAAGATACGGAAGGACAGGTATCTGCAGGGTGCTGATCTGAAAACCAGGGAGTTTCTGCAGCAGTATACCGAAGAGCTTTCAGTTATATTGCGGGATGATGAGTCAGTTGATGCGAATACCATCGTACTTTCAGTGATCTTCTATCTGATCCTGACTTATTCAAATATGATAGCCAATGAGATGGTCTATGAAAAGGCCTCCCATACTCTGGAAGTGATCATAAGCCTGGTTGGTGAAAGGATACACTTCATCAGTAAAATACGGACTGCCTATCTGTCGCTGATGATACAGGGAGTGGCAGTTCTGGTAAGTTTTCTGGTATGGCTGTTTGTCAGGTTTCAGGAAGACCATCTGAGAGGCTTACTGAAGTATGTAAATAACACTGAAGGTATCAGCACCGTATCCTTATCCAGAGGAAAGATCATTCTGATCCTGTCCATTGTCATTGCCGGTCTGCTGCTGATACAGATAATCATGCAGATAATTACCAGCCTTTTGAAAAACAGCGAAGAAGTGGCTACATTCCAGAATATTTACTACATCCTGCTGGTAGTCATTTACTATGTTTTCATTCTCAAGAAACAAAGCAACATTACCGGCGGACTTATTTCCGGGGTGTTTTCCTATCTGCCGGTGGCTTCCATGCTGGTAATGCCGGTCAGACTGATAGAGTCTTCAGCATCTTTACCCGAAGGAATGATTTCACTGATCATTACGGTGACTTTTACCGTTGTCATGGCGGAAGCATATCTTTCCAGGTATAGAAAGATACTTCTGAAATGATGATTCTATACAGCGAGGCAAAAATGATATGATATAAATATACGTAAAGGAGGATCGTCTATGAAGAAATCCTTGAAAATAATGATGACGGTATTGCGGATAATGATGACAGTCCTTAGTGGATGCAGTAAACCGCAGCCGCAGTTACCTAAGGCAGAAAACCTGGCTGTACAGCATGAAACCGAGTTTGGCGGTGTTTATATCAAGATGACCATAGATGACTTCAATAAACTGGGGTTTGAATATGGCGACAGTGTTACCGTTGAATTCTCCAATGGCTACAAACTGGAAGACATTCCATATTACAACGGCTATTATGTGGATGCCGGTCAACGGTTATTGATTGCCTATCCTGGTTACGACTATATCAAGGCTGCCATCAACTATGGCGAAGACCTCTGGGAAAGAGCCAGGCTGAAATCTTCCGGAAATGAAACCACGCTGTGGAAGGAAGCGGCTCTGGAGGAGCATTCCACTGCTTCAGTCTATCTGAAGGAAAGAGGAAAGTATAAGGATGTACAGGAAGCCAGAGACATTCATTATTCAGATGACAGAACCAAATATCCAAGTGATATCGTATTCGCCAATTTCCGTGACATGGAAATGGGTTCACTGAAACGGGGAATGGTGTACCGTTCGGCTTCACCGTGCGACAACCAGCATAACAGAGCGCCTTATGTTGATGCTCTGATAAAGCAGGCCGGTATCAAATGCATTCTTAATCTGGCTGACAACGATACCAAAATAGAAAAATACATCAGCGCTGACGGCTTCAGTTCACCGTATTTTCTGGAACTCTATAACGCAGGAAATGTGTACCCTATCGCTCTGAGTATGAACTATATGTCTGATGAATTTGCACAGAAGATCGCCCGGGGACTTATCGAAATATCCGCAAAGGAAGCACCGTATCTTATCCACTGTACAGAGGGAAAGGACAGGACCGGGTTTGTCTGCATGCTGATTGAAGCACTTGCTGGAGCAGGATATCAGGAAATAGCTGATGATTACATGGTGACTTATGACAATTACTATAAGATCAATCCGGAAAAGGAACCGGTAAAATATCAGACGATACTGGAACACAACCTTGACGGCATGCTGCAGTTTATTGCCGGTGAAGGTGTAGATATCAGAACAGCTGATCTGAGCAGCTGTGCCCGTAATTATCTGCTTAAGGCAGGAATGACTGCTGAGCAGATTGACATCTTCCTTAAGAGAATTACGGAGTAAAAGAGAATCCAAAGAAACGAAAACAGCAGGGCTTCCTGCTGTTTTACGCTATTTTAGATTCTTAAGTTTATTGGTACGGTAATATTTCTTCAGCTTTTCGTAGTTTTCCGCCAGTGCCTTTTCGTAGGAGCTGTTGGTGTTTGGTTTATAGAACTGCTCATTTTTCAGCTGATCAGGCAGATACTGGATCAGATGCCACTTGTCTCTGGCACCGTAATCGTATTTTTCGTCATCAGCCAGACCTACAGGGGTAAGGCGCAGATAGACAGGAACATCAGCTGGAGTAGTTGAAGCGACTTCATAGGCTTTGTGTATTGCGTCAACACCGCTGCGGGATTTAGGTGAAAGTGCCAGATCGATCACTGCTACTCCCAGAGGGATCATTCCTTCCGGAAAACCAACTTTCTTGGCTGCTTCGATGGCAGTAACCATGCGGGCAGCAGCGGCAGGGTTAGCCAGACCGATATCCTCATAGGCAATTACCGTAAGTCTTCTTTCTATGGAATCCATGTCGTTTGCCATGATCAGACGGGCCAGATAGTACAATGCAGCGTTGACATCAGAGCCTCTGATAGACTTCTGCAGGGCACTGACAGCGTCGTAATGGCCATCGTCATCATGGTCCATGCTCATGTTGACCAATGGAGAATACTTTCTGACCAGATCAAGAGTAATGGTGCTGTTCTGACAGCCGATGGCACAGATCTCCAGAATGTTGTAGGCATAGCGGAGGTCGCCATTGCTGTTGTTGGCTATCAGCTTAACGGCGTCTTCTTCAATTGAAATCGTATTGTCATAACCATCCTTTGAGGTAATGGCATTATTAATGGCAGTAATGATATCTTCTTTGGTAAGAGGCTTAACCTCCAGAAGATGACATCTTGACCTTATCGCCGGATTAATGGCGAAGTAAGGGTTGGAAGTGGTGGCACCGATCACCGTGATCAGTCCGGATTCAATATGCGGAAGCAACAGATCCTGCTTGTCCTTGTTGAGACGGTGGATCTCATCAATGATGATGATAAGGCCCGGGAACATTTTGGCTTCTTCAAATAAAGTGACCAGATCCTTCTTGTTGCCGGTTACCGCGTTGAACATGCGGTATGGCAGATGAAGTTCACTGGCCAGAGCTACAGCCAGGGTAGTCTTTCCGCATCCCGGTGGCCCATAGAAGATCATGGAAAAAAGGCGTTTCTGATCAACGCAGTTTCTTAATAACATTCCTTCACCAGTCAGATGCTGCTGACCCAATACGTCATCCAGTCTGGTTGGCCTTAATTTAAATGCCAGAGGTTCCTTCATTTGTTTTTCCTTTGATAAAGCCTTTGATTAAGGCTGACTAAATTATACTATATTCTGTTTCAAGTTAGAAGTGAATCAAAGAAGATTTCTTTGTTTATTCCGGAAAAGTATATATAATATAAATGATATGAAAGTAGTAGTACAGAAGGTATCACAGGCCAGATGTGTCGTTGATGGAAAAATAACAGGAGAGATCGGTACGGGTTACATGCTGCTGGTGGGGTTCGGACACGAAGACACCAGGGAAACAGCGAAAAAGTATGCCCGGAAAATTGCCAGACTCCGTATTTTTGAGGACGAAAACGGCAAGATCAACCGCAGCATCTTTGATGTTGGCGGCAGTATTCTGTCAATATCGCAGTTTACGCTGTATGGAGATGCCAGAAAGGGTAACCGTCCGGGCTTTACTGCTGCCTTAGGCGGTCCTCAGGCGATAGAACTGTATGACTACTTCAATGAATGTCTGAGAGAGGAAGGCCTGACTGTTGAAACCGGTATATTCGGTGCCATGATGAGCATTTCTCTGACCAACGAAGGTCCGATAACCATAATTCTGGATAATCTGTAGAAATGGGGAATGTATATGGAATACAAGTTAGATGACATCATTGAAATGAAAAAAGAACACCCGTGCCACAAGTCAAAGCAGTGGCGCATTATCAGAATGGGTGCTGATATCAGAATTAAATGTCTGGGCTGCGGAAACAGTGTTCTGATGCCCAGAAGTGAATTTGAGAGAAAACTGAAAAAAGTTGTCTCAAGCGAGGAGTAAAATATGCCATTAACAGCGGGAATCATAGGATTGCCAAATGTAGGTAAGTCAACATTGTTCAATGCCATTACCAAATCTCAGGTTGAAGCTGCCAACTATCCGTTCGCAACCATCAATCCAAACGTCAAGACCGTAGAAGTGCCTGATGAAAGAGTAGATAAGCTCAGTGCAATGTTCAAGCCGAAAAAAACCATAAAAACAACCTTTGAGTTTACTGACATTGCCGGACTGGTAAGAGGAGCTTCAAGAGGCGAAGGTCTGGGGAACAAGTTTCTGGGCCATATCAGGGAAGTTGATGCGATCTGTCATGTAGTAAGATGCTTCGATGACAACAGCATTACCCATGTGGAAAACTCTGTTGATCCAAGAAGAGACATTGAAATCGTAAATGTCGAACTGGCACTGGCGGATCTGGATACCGTTCAGAACCGCATCAGTAAGGTTGAAAGAAAAGCTCAGACCAAGGAAAAGGATGCAGTTAAGGAATATGAACTGCTGAAGAAACTGAAAAAGGCACTGGAAGAAGGCCAGGGAGCCCGCAGCGTTGAACTGAACGATGAGGAAAAAGCCATTGTCAGATCATTCAACCTGCTGACCATCAAACCGGTCATCTATATTGCCAACATGTCCGAAACCGACATCAGTCATCCGGAAGACAATGCCTATTATCAGGAAGTTAAGAAGATCGCTGATGAGGAAGGCAATAAGGTCATTGCCATAACCGCCAGAATGGAAGAGGAACTCTCCCGGCTGGACGAAGAAGAAAGACAGCTGTTTCTGGAAGACATGGGTCTTACCCACAGCGGACTGGATGAAATCATTGTAACTGCCTACTCAATTCTTAATCTGTGTACGTTTTTTACCGTTGGGACCGATGAGGTCAGAGCCTGGACGTTCACCAAGGGAATGAAGGCCCCGGATTGTGCAGGAGTTATTCATTCAGATTTTAAGAAAGGCTTTATCAGAGCTGAGGTATTCAGTTATAATGATATTATGGAATACGGAAGCGAACAGGCTTTGAAGGAAGCCGGTAAGCTGAGAGTAGAAGGAAAAGAATACGTTGTACAGGATGGCGACATCATGCATATAAGATTCCATGTTTAAAGGAGGGCATGAAAA
>CAMOMM010000035.1 GCA_946619805.1 uncultured Bacillota bacterium
CAGATCACATCCCGGATAGAAGCCAGGGCAGACATCCCTGTTGGTTCCCAGCATTATCATAGCTTTTCCATTTTCCTTCTGCTGTTCACTGATGAATCCCTGAGTTTCATAACAGTCGATCAGATAGCGGTATCCTTTGACAACACATGCTATGTAGAAAGATGTCTTCATACGCCCTTCTATTTTCAGAGAGGCAACTTCAAGTTTCAGCAGATCTTCCAGATAATCAGCCGCACACATGTCCCTGGACCCCATGGAAAACAGATAATCAGGGCGGTCCAGCAATTGATCATCGTGCCAGATATGATAGTTCCAGCGGCAGGAATGAGCACATCCGCCCCTGTTGGCATCGCGGTTGGTCAGCATGTTGGAAATGGTGCAGCGTCCGGAATAGTTGGCACACATGCCTCCATGGATGAATACCTCTATCGGCATCTTAGTCTTATTCATGATCTCTTTTAACTGTACCAGTGATACCTCACGTCCCAGAACGACTCTGTCCGCTTTCTTTTTCTGCCAGTATTCAATGGCAGCGGTATTGATAGTAGTCTGCTGAGTGGAAATATGTCCTTCAAGTTTCGGAGCCACTTTCTTACACAGGGTCAGAATGGCCTGACTGGCACAGATTATGGCATCAACCCCGAATTCCTGCAGTTTTTCCAGATATTCCTTCAGACCGTCAAAATCATCGTTATGCGGAATGATGTTGACTGTCACATAGACCTTACGGCCATAACTGTGGGCAAAAACCACAGCTTCCCTGATGTCTTCGAGAGTGAAATTGGAAGCACGTGAGCGCAAAGAAAACTGCTTGCCGCCAAAATAGACAGCATCAGCCCCGTATATGATCGCGGTTTTCAGACGGGCCATGTCGCCCGCCGGTGCCAGCAGTTCCGTTTTCATCCCTACTCCTTATCCAGCCAGGTCTTCCTGACTTCTTCAATGGCCGTGTATTCCTTTTCAAAGTCAAGCTGGCCAAGTGCGGATTCAGCTTCCATATTACCATTTATGACATTTTCATAAAGTTTCAGTATCCTTAACGTTTCTGCATCATCATCAAAGACATTGTCAACGATGAAACCGGCAAATGGCTTTTCTTCCAGCAGTTTTATCGCATTAAGGCTCTGCAAGGTGGTCCCGTAAAGCCAGCTGCCTTCCTTCTTTTCGACAAGCGGCAGTCTGGTGTCTCTGGTTTCTTCCTGCAGATAATATCCTTCCTCATGTTCACAGTCTTCTTTCAGATAGGAAGCGATGTATCTGCGGTGTGAATAGGCAATCAGGATCGGCCCATGAATGCGCAGATAACAGTAATCCGGACATTTTTCCGCTATGTCGGTCACATCGGCTAACGGTATGTCCTTGGAAATGACACAGCCCTCAACCCCATCGTTTTCAAGGTCGGCTATGTCATGATAGTTTGTCAATAACGTTTCCGGAGCATAGATCCCCTTGCAGGATATTCCAAGATCAGATAGCAGTGAAAATACTCCGATATCGGAATAGATTATTCCATCTGCTCCCCATTCATTAATATTTTTAAGAAAACTTTTCAGCTCTTCCAGTTCATTCTGATCATAGAGCCTGTCGCATCTGACATACAGTCTGCGGTTTATCCGATGTGCCTGCTTAATGCATTCCTTCAGGTCATTACGGTCATAGCCGGAAGAAAACTGCCTGTCAGCCATGATGAAAACATCCGCACAGCTGTCAGCGAATTCCACGATGTTTTCCTGTTTTCTTATTACCGTCAAAATAGTTTTCATTTACGCTTTCTGCTCATTTCAAATAATACTTTTTCGATCTGCTGAATCAGATCACTTGCCAGCAATGAATAGGCACTGTGATTTTCCAGCCAACGGTCAGCAGCCAGTGAATGAATGTATACGGCAGCCGGAATGGTTTCCCATTTATGCTGCGGTGCATATAATCCCCCGATCACCCCGGTCAGAACATCTCCTGAACCTCCCTTGGCCAAAGCATTGTTGCCGGTGAGATTTACGATCAGTTCTCCATTATGAGCTATCAGGGTATTTTCACTTTTCAAAACGACCGTCAGAGTCGGATACATCATGGTGATCCGCTTCAGATCATCCCTGATCCTGTCAGGATCATATTCAAAGATCCTCTGATATTCAACCAGATGAGGAGTTATCACCGTGCGGCATTTTCTCTTTAGCAGTTCCAGGTTGCGTTTCAGATAAAACAGTCCGTCTGCATCAAGAATAACATCCTTATCCGTTTTCAACACGTACTGCAGAAGCTTTTCCGTATTTTCGCTTCTTCCCAATCCCGGTCCCATTACGATCAGATCAAACCTGTTAAGATCAAATTCAGAAAGCTGGCTTTCCAGATCAGATTCATTCAGCGTTATGGTCATCGCTTCCGGTAAAACCTGATGGGCGGTATGGACAACTTCAGGTACTGACATGATTGTCAATAACCCTGCCCCGGCGGTCAGGATCATGCGTCCGCACAGGATACAGGCTCCGGTGGTATTATCACTGCCGCCGATCAGAAGTACCTTGCCGTAATCACCCTTGTGTGAGTGCACCTTTCTTTCCGGTAACATCCGGGCAACTTCTTCATAGCTCAGGCTGACTGCTTCACCATTCTGTATGTCAGCCATTTATTCACCCTTTAATTTATAGAAACTGCGGTTATCAAGAGAGAAGATCTTCTTGGTAAACTCGCCTTTCTTAGTATCCTTCAGTTCCTTGCCGATCATGTTGATCTTGGCATCCATGTCATCGATCATATGCAGCACTTCAGCTTCCATGGTCAGAGGTAATACCGGCGAACCGAATTCCCTTTTACCGTGATGAGCCAGAATGATGTGTCTTAACACTGTTACTTCTTCCGAATCGATGCCCAGTTCCCGGGCAGCTTCCCGGACCATGGTCTGGGAAATGGTGATATGGCCCAGCAGTTTTCCTTCGGTAGTATATTCAGCAATGCTGTTACCGCCAAGTTCAATGATCTTGCCGACATCATGCAGCAGTACTCCGGCGATAAGATAATCGCGGTTAACTTCCGGATAGTTAATGCAGACGGCTTCAGCCATCTTCAGCATTCCGGAGATATGAGTGGCCAGGCCTCCGAAGTATTCATGGTGATTGCGGGTAGCGGCCGGTGAGGAATAGATCTGACTGTCATAGCGGCGGTAGATTTCCTGAACGATCCGCTTTATCTTTGGATTCTCAATGGAATCAACAGCTCCCTGCAGGATCTTTCTGAGTTGTTGAGCCGGTACCGGTGATACTGTGACAAACTGGGAAATATCCACCTCATCACTGTTTACCGGTGTGATTTCCAGAACCTTCATCTGCAGCTGATCCTTATATAAAAGTGAGGTACCTCTGACTTTAACCAGGGATCCGACCTTTATCTTGGCCACGGTATCAGCCGTGACATTCCACACCTTGGCTACCATGGTTCCGGTATTGTCCTTCAGTTCCAGATTGAGATATGGTGAATCGTTGTTGGTTACTCCCGGATTAGCCAGGGTAACCAGAGCCATAAACTCTACTCCCATGTTTTCTCTGATGTCTTTAATCTTCATTGTCTTCCTCCTGTAATGTGTCAAGCAGTTCTCTTATGTCTTCACTGCGATAGCCTTTGGCATAAAGGCTCTGATATATATGTGTCTTCAGGTTATTGCCTGAATACCTGTTGCCGTATTTCTTCCGTGCTCTGGCAAATTCACGGTTCAGGTTTTCTCTTTCGGTCTCTTCATCACTTTCCAGATGCATTTCCGAAATGATATCGGGAATCATTGCGGAAGGATAGCCGGCTGACAGAAGTCTGTTTTTCAGGATCGTCAGAGTTTCCCTGTGTGATCTGTTGCGGATTCCTTTTGCGATCATGTTCGCTTTTTGGATACCGTTCTGCAGCTCTGTCTCGGGATCGATCCGGTTTATGTATCGATCTATAAGCTCTCTGTCAATACCACGGTTAGCCAGATCAGCTGCCGTCTTATGATGGCCATACAGTCTGATCTGATCGTTTTCTATTTCATTAATGACCAGCTTTTCATCATCAAGCAGGCCGCTTTTCCCAAGTGAATCAATTATCCTTTTGGCTGAAATACCGTCCAGATTGGCGATCCCGGCTAAAAGGTCAGCTATTTCTCTGACACTGTGGTCTTTATAGGAGAGTTTTCTCAGTGCACGCTTATACCCATAGGCATAGGCATGCAGTTTTTTCAGCCGGGAATACTGCTCTGTGCTTATTACCTGATCCTGAGCGATCCTGAGATCAAAGTAATCATCCGTCAGTATCGTAAAGACAGTTTCCATCTCACCGTCATCAACATATATCCAGGTATAATCGTCATCGACTTTCAACCTGACGACGGTGTATTTTACATTTGGATCATCCATTATTTATCGCTGCCCCAGTCAATCAGCTTTTCCCCTTTGACCAGAAAGCTCTTTTCAGCCAGAAGAGCCATCGGGGTATCTCCATAGGAATCACTGTAGAATTCCTCAATGTCTTCCGCTCTGAAACCCTCTTCCCGGAAACGGATCGGTTTCTGGGCACCATTGCAGTTTTCTCCCATTACCTCACCGCTGTAAGGATCAACTTCCGAGCAGATGACATTTTTTATTCCCAGACGGCTGCAGGCTTCCTTTACCAGGAAAGTTGCAGAGGCACTGATCACCACGTCGTCATCACGGTGCTTTTCCAGATACCATTTATTGATGCCTTTCATATGGCTGTCCCAGAATGATACCACATCAGAATCAACATCCTTAAGGGCCTTTAGATAACAGTAGAAATAATTTTTCATTTCCGTCTTATTGATGGCATGTATTCCGTAATACAGGAAAAAGCCTAATAACTGCTTAGGCCGGAATCTGATCAGCAGCGGGTGTCTGGCCAGCTGCCACAGGTAGAAATCAACCGTGGAATCATTACGGTAAATAGTCTTGTCAAAGTCGTAGACGTTCACATAATCACCATCATTATTCTAATCTAAAAGACAGCATCAAGGCAAATTTTCCATCACATTATTTCACATATATTCCATATAATTCAGTGATAGATTATTGCTATATTATAGTTGCAGATAAGAAAAGATATCTGCATAGAATTCTCCTTTCTATTTTCAAAAATTTATCCCCCTTAACAAAAAGTGCCTTAATTCCGAAAGGCAAAAAAACAGGATCTCAGCTGAGGTCCTTTTTTTCACATTATTTCACACATATTCCATAAATTTACGTGATACATTACTGATATATTATAATTGCAAATAAAGAAATGCATTTGCATAGAATTCTCCTTTCTATTTTAAATTTATCCCCCCTTAACAAAAAGAAGAAGGACTTCAACTCCTTCTTTCTTTTTGTCTTTCCAGGATCATGCGGTGATAACAGCGCCAGCAAAGTCCTTCATAGCTTTCATTGCCGCCGATGAAGACCTGCTCGCCTTCCACCTGTATCTCACCTTTTTCATTGAAACGGGCATTGACCGTGGCCTTGGCTCCGCATTTGCAGATGGATTTGATCTCGGCAATGCTGTCAGCCAGTTCAAACAGTCTTTTTGAGCCCGGGAACAGATTGGTCAGGAAATCAGCTCTCAAGCCGAAACATAATACCGGAATGTCAAAGTCAGTCGCTATTACGCGCAGGTCATTGACCTGTTCAACGGTCAGAAACTGACATTCATCACATATTATTACATCTATTTCATCATGCGGGCACATCTGCATGATGCTGTCATCAGTCTTAAGGGCCAGACATGGCGCCTGTAAGCCGATGCGGGACTTGATGATCTGAACCCCGTCCCTGTTATCAATGGCCGGCTTGATCAGCCAGACCTTCTTACCTTTTTCCTCATAATTGAATTTGGTCATCAGAGCATTGGCTGTCTTGGAAGAGTTCATTGCTCCGAACTTGAAATATAGCTTTGCCATAATTGTATCCTCCTATTTGTCAAACAGGTTCAGCATGTCCTGCATGTCTTTCAGGTCTTTCTCACTTATCTCCTGGAAACCATAGATATTTATTCTTCTTAAAATGCTGTCATCAGGTTCTCCAATCACCTGCAGCACTGTCAGCAATGCTTTCTGGTATGGAGCTGAGATGTTCTTGCTGTTGAAGACAACAATGTCATTATAGATCAGCGGGGTAACTCCTATGACCCTGATCAGATCATACATGTCATCGTATTGCGAACCGTACCGGCTGAAAATTACCTCATCAAACCTGACTTCCTTGCGCATGTCAGCATACCGGCACATCACGTCACATTCCTGATTTATCAGTCGGCTCATCATGTCAAAGTATCCCAGATGAGATTCAGCATTGCTCAGATCCCGGACCGTGCGGCGGCTGTTTCCGAATCCCCTGCCGAATTTCTGATTGAGCCAGAGCGAAGGATACATGTAGGTATCCAGGGAAGCAGGTGAACCAACACACCATCTTAAATCCTTTACATCATCCCATTTCATCGTATCCTTCAGTGCCTTGTCATATAGATCCCGGCCAGTGGCGGAAGCAATGTTGACATAGATGAATGAATAGTAACCAGGAGCCTTTTCCGCCTGTATTTCCATGGCACGGTCGTTGACATAGGAAAGATCAGTGCTTTCCAGAACGTTATCCAGGGTCAGGGTGACAGCCAGCGGTTTAACATGGCTTTCCTTATTGTCCAGATAGCCCATCGGTGAAACAAGTCCCAGATCAATGTTGCCCTTTTCGATCTGATCGATCAGATCAAGGTTGCTGGTAGTGAACACTATGTCAATGGTACCGATTTCAAATCCCAGTTCATGGATCTGTTCCCTGATGCTGTTCTGAAGCTCACGTGAAAACTCCTGTATCTCACTGCTGGAAGTCTTCGGGGTAAACCCTATTACCAGCCTGTCGATCTCCGTCACTTTCTGACGGCATCCTGATACAGGAATCATCATAATAAGACATGTTAACAGAACAAGTATTTTCTTCATATCTTCAGTCAGTTTGAATATCCGTTACATATATAATATAATTTTACTGAGGTAAAATCTATGAATAATTCGCTGAAAACCATTATGCTGATAATGACAGGAGTATTATTGCTGCTGTCGGTTATCGTTATGACCAGATTCAGATCACTCAGACTGAAAGCGATTGAATCGCCCCGGCAGGAAGCTTCTTTGAGAAAGCAGATGAGGTTTCTGATCATTCTGATGACGCTGGTCATGATCATGCTTCTTGTGATGTCACGGTTTATTCTTATGCGTTATTTCCAGAGATGAAGTCAGCTTCATCTTTTTTCTTTCAGATTGAGGACTGTTACGGTTTCAATATGCGGTGTATTCGGAAACATGTCATATGGAATGACTCTTTCCACTTCATATTTACCGGACAGTTCTTTTATATTGCGGGCTAAGGTAGCCGGATTGCAGGAAACATAAATGATTTTTCTGACAGGGCTTTTCAGCAGGCACTGAATGAAATTGTCTGACAGGCCGGTACGCGGTGGATCGGCAATCAGAAGATCCACTTTTTTCTTACGCGATAATCTGATGAGTTCACTTCCGGCGTCATTGCAGCAGAATGTAACGTTGGTGATCCCATTTGCTTCCGCATTTCTGCGGGCTGAATTCACGGCCCGTCTGTCTATCTCAACCCCGATTACTTCTTGCGCTTTATCATGGATCATCATGCTCATCATACCGATACCGCAATAGGCTTCTACCGCCAGTGAAACCTTCCCTTTTACCAGTTCATTTACCTTATCGTAAATCCTGGCAGCCTGTTCACGGTTCAGCTGGAAGAAAGCCTGAGGGTGCAGTGATACATCATATCCGCAGATCTGCAGTTCTATTTCTTCCTTGCCGCTTATAAGCTTTATCTTATCCGGCATCATGTTCACCGGATTTTTCTGAATGTTTAT
>CAMOMM010000036.1 GCA_946619805.1 uncultured Bacillota bacterium
GCACGGTTCTTCCGGTGTTAATGAAGAAGATTATGCCAGAGTCATAAAGAACGGAGTAAGAAAGATAAATTATTATACATATGCTTCACTGGCTGCTTCCAATGCCGTACGACATGCCTTTGAAAGCGAGCCGGATAAATTCTGGAAAGTACATGATCTGGCTGTACTGATGAGGGAAGCCGTCAGAGAAAAAGTCAGAAGTGCCATAATTCTGTTCAGTCAGCCACAGTAAAAAATAAACGCGGGAGAATCAGTCTTCCGCGTATTTTTGAATGAACTGCAGAGTTTCATTATGATCAGGTATCCCGGCTCGTCCGCCGATCTTCAGACATTTGATCGCCGCAACGGCAGAAGCATATCTGATGCATTCTTCCAGAGAGTAGTTTCGCAGATAACCGGCCGCAAAGGCCCCATGGAATACATCCCCGGCTCCTGTCGAATCAATGGCATTTACCTTATAAGCCGGGAAATATCTGAGCTCACCATTTATCAGAGCCACACAGCCTCTTTCTCCTAATGTTGAAATGACGATACGGCTTCCGGCATCCGCAAAGAACTTCATGGCATCTTCAAGAGTGTCCTTGCCGCTGGTGTAGTATGGGAAAGCTTCATTCATTATCAGAATGTCAGCCATGGCAGCCAGTCTGGCATTAGGGGTATTGTCTGGCTTTCTGGAGCAGCCGTCCATAGAAACCGGTACACCGGCTTCTCTGGCAATACGGGCAGCAGTCATGGAATTATTAAAATTGGTACTGTCAATGTGCAAAAGACGGGCATTGCGGATCAGCTCAAATTTCTCTTCAGTCCAGATGATATCAGGAAGATTGTTTTTATAAGGGAACTTCGTTCTTGTGGATCTGATGGGATCGATCATGACATAGCCTATGGAGCTTCTTCTGCCCTTGATGACATCGATTCCATCAGTGTTTACGCCATCTCTGATGAAGTCTTCACGGATATGATCACCGGCTTCATCATCGCCGGTATTTCCGATGAAGGCAGTGGAAAAACCGAGACGGCTGGCTGTTACCAGAGCTGTCCCGCAGCATCCGCCACCCTGGTTGTGCAGTTCCAGGATATGAGTTGATCCATCTTCTTCAGGGTAGTTTTCCACGATGCACAGATTATCATAGGCAACATCGCCAACCCCGACTATATCGTATTTCATTTGTGTTCTCCCAAGAAAATTATAAGACAGCCGGCAGAGGTTTTCAAACAGCTGTCTGACCTTACATAACATGCAATATTCAAGTATAATTATTAATATAAATATCTGTTTGTTAATATTAAAAGAGAGGAGAAGTATATGCCTTTTAAGAAAGACTTTTTATGGGGTGGCGCAACAGCTGCCAATCAGATCGAAGGCGGCTGGAATCTTGGCGGAAGAGGTCCGGCACTGACGGATGTTACAACCGGCGGAACAGTAAGCGAACCTAGAAAGATCACCTACATTGACAAAGATGGAAACCCTGGATTCATTACCAGACTGCAGAAGCTGCCGGAAGGGGCTCACTATGCGGTACTGGATGACTGTCTTTATCCTAACCATGACGGAATTGATTTCTATCATCACTATAAGGAAGACATAGCTTTATTTGCGGAAATGGGGTTCAAGGTCTTCAGAATGTCCATTTCCTGGAGCAGACTGTATCCTACCGGAATGGAAGAAGAGCCGAATCAGGAAGGCATAGAATTCTACAGAAATGTCTTTAGGGAATTAAGAAAATATAATATTGAACCGCTGGTAACAATATGGCATTTCGATACACCGTTATATCTGGAAGAAACCCTGGGCAACTGGAAGAACAGGGAACTGATCGATCTGTTTGTAAAGTTTGCCAGAACCTGTTTCACTGAATTCAGGGGGCTGGTAAAATACTGGCTTACCTTCAATGAAATCAATAACACCATTAACTTCCTGCCGGATAACATGCCTGATGAAGCTTTCCAGGAAGCCTACCAGCATCTGCATAATCAGTTTGTGGCTTCAGCCAGAGCTGTAAAGATCGGACATGAAATCGATCCGGAAAACATGATTGGCTGCATGATCTGCGGCATAACCTATTATCCTCATACTGAAGATCCTAAGGATATTCTGTTCAACAGATATAAATGGGAAAAGGGCATCTTCTATTGCGGAGATGTTCAGTGCTTCGGCTATTACCCAACATATGCTCAGAAACTGTGGAATGAACATAATGTGAAACTGGACATTACCGAGCAGGATCTTATTGATCTTAAGGAAGGCTGTGTTGACATGTATACCTTCTCTTACTACATGTCAATGTCCGTAACCACTCACAAGGATGCTGCTTCTGCTTCAGGCAACATGGTAAGGGGTACCAAAAATGAGTATCTGCAGTATTCTGACTGGGGCTGGGCATATGACCCGGATGGATTACAGTATTATCTGGAAATGATCTATCACCGTTATGAAAGACCACTGATGGTTGTTGAAAACGGCTTAGGTGCCTTTGATACCGTTGAGGCAGACGGATCAATTCACGATGAATACAGAATCGATTACTTCAGAAAGCATATCGCTTCCATGAAAAAAGCCGTGGAAAACGGCGTGGATCTGTGGGCTTATACAACATGGGGACCGATTGACCTTGTTTCTGCTGGTACCGGTGAAATGAGAAAGAGATACGGTTTCATCTATGTTGACAAACATGATGACGGAACCGGAACCATGGCCAGAAGCAGAAAGGATTCCTTCTTCTGGTATAAGAAGGTCATTGAATCAAACGGAGAGGATCTTGATTAACAGAAAAAGGGCGTAAGTCCTTTTTTCATGTGTTACAGTACACTTCAAAAGGAAATTGCGGTATAGTTTGTTTGTATGATGACGATAAGAAAGACGGAATTGAAAGATCTGGATGAAGTGATGGCAATCTATGAACATGGCCGTCAGATAATGAGAAACAGCGGAAATCTTTTCCAGTGGCGTAATGACAGACCGTACCGTAAACAGATCATTGACGACATTGAAAAGGGCAACAGCTACGTGGCGGAAAATGAAGAAGGGCTATGTGGGGTGTTTGCGCTGATCTTTGGCGAGGATGTCACCTATGGATACATTGAAGGCAGCTGGCTTAATGATGAGCCTTATGGAACGATTCACCGCATTGCCACTTCCGGAAAGGAAAAAGGCGTACTGGAGGCAGCTGTTAATTATGGGTTCAGCAAGATCGATAACATCAGAATAGATACCCATCATGACAATAAGATCATGCAGCATCTTCTTAAAAAACTCGGCTTTACCGAATGCGGTGTCATTTATCTGCTGGATGGCGATCCCCGTCTGGCCTATCAGAAAACAGAGAAACAGGCTTAAATCAACATGTTTTCATATCGTCTACCTGTATGAATTCGTTTATCAGGAGATATATGGTAATACCTGATAATCCGGATGCATGATCAAAGGAAGGATTCCATTGCGGTAACCCTTCCTTTTTGTCTCTTTCTGGAATGTATTGTCAGTTCAGTACGGCTGATTATCAATGGCTCAGAACCATTTGTAGAATTCGTCGATCAGTTCAACCCAGTCACCAGTTACGATCAGATGGTGATTGCCGATCGATTCAGTCAGGAAATAGTTAAGAGTTTCCTCATCAAGATGAATCTTGACCTGTGTACGGCACAGATTGGTTTCCTTCAGGTTTTCTTCCAGCTGGCCGGCTACGGCGAAGTATTCCTTCATCAGACCGTCAGTCTTGAAGATGGTTACCGGTCCTTCCTGAATGTGACCTCTGAAGGCAACACCCAGATCTGATTCGAAGTGGGTCATCAGTTCAAATTCCGTAGGCATGTTGAGAGGTAAGGTGCAGTGAGCGAAGATGATGTCGTTTTCATCAGACAGGATCCTGGATGGATTAGCCATGAAGACAGGCTGGCCGGAAAGCTCACCGGCAACACACATTGAGATCAGGGAAGGAGTATCACCTTCACATCCGGCATAGATGCCTTCGGCGTTGAGTACAGCCAAAGCCAGACATCCTGTTCCTTTAATCGGTCCTAAAAGATCGAAGCATCTGACAGTCACACCGTCAAGATGATACTTATCAACGATCCTTCTTAAGGCACCGTAGATCTGGCAGCACAGTTCAGTGTCTTCTGGATGCCAGTTCTTGGCCTTTACCATTTCGGTATAGATGTTAGGAACATATTCCTTTTTGGCGATTTCCGCGAAGAATTCTTCCATGGTTACATCGATGATCTCGATGCCGGTTACTTCCTTACATGCGGCGGCATCAACGTCGGAAGAGATCAGCCAGTCGCTTGGCTCACCGACTCTGGCAATGCGCATGTTTCTGATTTTCTTTCTGGCATTGAATACCTTTGAAAGCAGGGAAATTCTTTTAGCCATCTTGGTTTCGGAACCGTGGATTATCTCGCCGGGGATCTCCTGCTGTTTCAGATAGGACAGGATCTCCATGCTGGCAGCCAGGGAGTTATTCAGACCGGTGGTCAGCAGGAATACAGGCTGAGGAAGTCTGTCAAGGACAGCCTTGAAACGGCCTTCAACACCGCCTCCTCCAATGAAGACCAGCGGCAGATCATAATCTCTGATGTGATCAAGATCAGTAAATTCAATTGCTTCGTTGCACAGCTGCGATAATTTCCGTACTACTTCATGGTTGTAGTTGTTAATGTTCGGGCTGTCAGCGTTGGTGGATTCGACATAGTAAACCCCAATACTCATTTTTATTATCCTCTTTTCTTTCCATCAGTATTATAACATATTACAAAGACTGAGATTTACTCAGTCTTCGTTGTTATCATCGTCATCAAGCATTCTTGATACATCATAGTAGTCAGGATCAGGTTCATATTCATACATTCTGTGTGCCTGTTCCCATCTGGCATATTCGGCATCTTCCCGGACTATGCTTGGCTCTTCTTCGTCATCGATTTCATAATAGTATTCTTCATCGTCGTCATCGACAGGGGCAACATCATACCAGATGAACGGCCATTTTGCCAGGCAGTCAGGAAGTTCAGGATTCTCTGAAGCGTAGTACCATAAGCTGTATTCAGCGTTTCTCATGGCGCCCACTCTGGTGGCTCCCAGTTTTTCCATCATCCGGTCATCACTGTTGGAAACAGCTACGTAAACACGCAAAGCAATAATATCGGTCATGTGACAATTATCCTTTCTTTAATCTTCAAAAGCATTATAACACCATCATATAAATGAATATAAATAAATACTTTAAATTATGGGAAATTGACTTTTTTACCAATGTAAGCGCTTTATGAAAATATTTACATAAAAAAATGAAAGAAAATGTCATTTTTGTGAAAATTGTATGAAAAAACTATTGTATTTGGCTTTTTTATAGGGTAAAATGCTGATTATATTAGTTAAAAAGCTGCAGAATCTGCATAATTGCAGAAATGCAGGCAAAAGGAAAGGGGAACCGATATGCTGAAGTATATTTGTAAAAGACTGGCAATTGGACTGATTACACTTTTCATCCTATCGACCATTACCTTCTTCGGGGTAAGGGCCATGCCCGGTGATCCGTTTGAACAGGATAACAAGGTCATGGCACCGGAGACTTATGAGGCTTTAAAGGAGAAGTTCCATCTGGATAAACCTTTACCGGAACAGTTCCGGATATTCCTGAAGAATGCTGCCCACGGAGATTTCGGTGAGTCGATTTCCAAGAAAGGAAAAATGGTATCAGACATTATCAAGCTTCGTTTCCCTGTAACCGCTAAATTAGGATCGATTGCATTTGTTACCTCAATGGTGATAGGCCTGACGCTTGGCATTGTGGCGGCCCTCGCCAAACATCGATGGGTCAACAGTGTCATTACTGTCATATCCACCATTGGTGTAACTTTACCTAACTTCCTGTTTGCGATAATGATAATGATTGTGTTTGCGGTGAAACTGGGGTGGTTGCCGATTGTTGGCTTAAATGGTCCACAATACTATATCCTCCCTGTTGCGGCTCTGTCTCTAGGACCAATCGCCTCAGTGACCCGTTTAACAAGAAGCTCCATCCGTGATGTCATGCACGAGGACTACATCACCTTATCCAGAAGCAAGGGAAACAAGGAAACAAGAACCATCATCGTCCACGGGCTGAAAAACGCTCTGCTGCCGGTTATCACCTATGCAGGACCGCTGTTTGCCGGTATGATCACCGGTTCACTGGTAATTGAAACTCTGTTCTCAGTTCCGGGAATCGGCGCTGAATTCACCAACAGCATTACCAACCGTGACTATACACTGGTCATGGGACTGACAATACTGTTCGGTGCCCTGGTCATCATGATGAACCTTATCTCAGATATAGTCGCGGCAATAATTGACCCGCGTATCAAATTAGGAAAGTAGGGCAGTGTTATGAGTGAAATAAACATGAATATAACAGACGATTTATTTGAAGCATTGCCTGAAGAAGAGAAAAACTCGGAATTCATAGCGGTAGCGCTGAAAACATTCGCCAAGGATGCCTGGGACAGATTCAGAAAGAACAAGCTGGCTCTGTATGGGCTCATCTATCTGGTAATAATCATCATTCTGGCAATCGTCGTACCAATGGTATCACCTTACCGGTTTGATGCTCAGGATCTGGCAAACCGCAATGCCCTGCCAAGTCTGGCCCATCCGTTTGGAACAGACAAGCTGGGACAGGATATCTTCGTAAGAATCATGTACGGTGCCCGTGTTTCCCTGGCAATTGCCTTCTCAACAGCGGCAATCAACCTGGTCATCGGCGTACTGTATGGCGGTATTTCCGGATATGTAGGCGGCAAGGTCGACATGGTCATGATGAGAATCATTGACATCATCTATGCCGTACCTTCACTGATCTACGTTGTCCTGATCCTGCTGGTATTCGGTGACAGTATCGGAAGCATGATGCTGGCCATCTGTCTGACAAGCTGGATAGGCATGGCCAGACAGGTCAGAACGCAGATCATGTCACTGAAGGAAATGGAGTTCTCACTGGCTGCCAAGGTAATTGGCTGCAAGGATTCCCGTGTATTATTAAGACATCTGGTAATCAACGCACTGGGACCTATCATTGTTTCATTGACAATGATGGTACCGGGAGCGATATTTACCGAAGCTTCATTAAGCTTCATCGGTATTGGTCTTAACCCATCAATACCGAGCTGGGGAAAGCTGGCAAATGACTGCCGTGCTCTGGTATTCACCCAGCCTATCCAGATCATCTGGCCGGTAGCGGCAATAAGCCTTACCATCCTGGCTCTGAATTTTGTCGGTGACGGTATCGGTGAAGCCTTCCAGGCCAGAACAAGATAGGAGGGCGGTCTATGGCACTGTTAGAAGTAAAGAATCTTGAAACAGTATTCAAGACTGATGGCGGCGAAGTACAGGCCGTCCGCAATGTCTCCTTCGAGGTAGAGGAAGGCGAAGCCCTCGGCATCGTCGGTGAGTCAGGTTCCGGCAAGAGCCAGACAATGTATTCCATCATCGGACTGCTGGCCGAAAACGGATTAGTAAAAAACGGCGAAGTCACCTTTGACGGAAAGGATATTTCTCCAAGCCAGTTCACCAACAAGAAGGATTACGATAACTTCATGCGTGAGTTCCGCGGCAACACCATGGCCATGATCTTCCAGGACCCGATGACATTCCTCAATCCGGTTCTCAAGATCGAAACTCAGCTGATTGAACCGATGCTGAACCATACAGATATGACCAGGGAACAGGCCAGGGAAAAGGCATTGGAGTTAATGAGAAAAGTCGGCATTCCTTCACCGGAAAGCAGAC
>CAMOMM010000037.1 GCA_946619805.1 uncultured Bacillota bacterium
ACCGCTGACCCTCTGCTTGTAAGGCAGATGCTCTCCCAACTGAGCTAAACCTCCACTTACCAATGCTTTAATACTTTAGCATACTTTGACCATTTAAGTCAATAAATACTTAAGCCTCAAGCCTATTTATTTTGACATTTTTTTTGCTATAATGTCAATAGTTATTTTTCGGAGGAATTCATGCTTAAGATATATAACCGTAATGCCATAACCAGAGGCCAGAGAATGAACAATGCCATTTTATTCGGCACTGCTGCCGCAATAGTCTGCTGTATAATTCTCTGGGTCGTTTCAAATATCATAGGTGTATACATGCCGGTACTCTTCATTCCGGCTGCCTATCTGATATCCTGGCTGATCCGCCGCTATGGACGCGGTGTCCAGCTTCAGTTCTCCCTGCTGGCCGTGGGACTTACTGCCCTGGTGATCATCATTACCGATCTTTTCACCTTCCATAACCTGCAGACGATATTGCTGCTGTTTACCAACGGCACCAGCGGCTTATGGAACATCGGCTACCGCGCCGTAGCGCTGATACTGGCCTTTCAGAATGCCCGTGTAATGTAGGAGAACTACAATGAAGAAATATGGAAATCCCCTGGTCATACTGATCTGCGGCAACCTGCTGTTGTATCTGTTAAGGAACTATGTCCATATTGCCATGATAGATGAGATAGTTGCAGCCTGTACGGCCGTATTGCTGGCGGCTTTCGGCTACACACTGAATACCCCATCCCGCACCATCAGAAAAACCAGCTCCCTGAAGAAGTTTCTGGTTTTCTGCCTCTTCGTGGCTCTGGTTGTCTATTCACTTGGTTATTTTGAGATCGCTGCCGTTACCAGTGTACTGAACCTGCTGGGTTTTGGCAGACTGTTTATGTACATGATGTACGTCTATCTGGGTTTCGCCTTTGCCGGTTAGGCAATGCTGCGATAGTAGATCCCGGCAAGCCTGCTGTCTTCATAAGTGCCGTCTGTGACGGCCTTTTTTAATTCCTTCAGCAGATTTCTTATTTCCGATGATGATTCACTGGAGAAATCAAGTCTGTAGAACGGAACTGAGGTCTGCGTCAGCAGTGAGAACCGCTTAAGCGGGCTGGATGTCATGATCGAACAGACACAGTCCTGACAGTCTCTCTGCAGCCGGAAACGGTCAGTTCCCCTTTCCAGATAATAATCAGTTCCGGAATTTCTTTTCCGGCAGAACAGTTTCTTCTTATTTCCGGCAAAATTACCTACCGGACACTGTTCCGTGATCATTAACGGCAGTTTGCCGTAAACCAGTATTTCGGTACCGGTATTATCCCGTAAGCCGTTGATTTCCTGTAAGGATGCCTCAATTGACAGTCCCTTTCTGGCCAGCTTATCCCAGAACTGCCGGGAATAGCTGTTGATGATATTACCGGTATAATCCAGATACAGCGGCTTATCAAACCGGCTGAAATGCTCATACTGTCCGATGTTATGAATCAGATACCCGTCTATGTCAAGTTCCCTGACCCTGTTAAGGATGTCCCGATATGTCTTCTGGGTATGATCACGCCACAGTCTTGGTACCTTAATGACCCGTTTGCGGCCATGCTGATGAACCGTGCTGATTGCTTCCGGCAGATCCAGAGAGCCTGTTACCGGCAGATAGACGGTTTCAACTTTCTCTTCACTCAGTACTGCTTCAAGCTGATCCATGTTTTCCACCAGTACTGACAGGCGGTATTCTTCTTTATTCTTTTCTTCTTTTAACTGTGGCAATACCGGACGGATGCTGAATCTTTTACTGTTGGTCAGAATCTCTTCATTCAGCTTCTCAATGGCCCGGTTTCTTAAGGCATTGAGCTGGGATCGGTTAAGGAACAGTCCATCATCCAGAATGACATCAATCTTATCGAACCGGACATTGGTATTGCCGGTACGGGAAAGTTGGCTGATGACCGTTTCCCGGGTCAACGGCTGATTAAGTGAAGGCTGAGGCACATCACCTTTGACGGCAACAGCCATATTGCCATGGCTCAGGATCAAAGAGGATTCAGTCCCCTCCTTAATGATCACCTTACCGGAAACATTCAGTTTCCTGCGGTTATTGTGATAGTCGCGGTTTACCGCATCGTTAAGTTCCTTGTTAAAGGTCTGATAGACCCGCTGATTCTTTCTGATCCTGCCTTTTACCTTGAAAACGGCAGTCTGTTCAGCTTTTACCAGCTTGTTGATGTAGAAACCTGCACCGTTTTCATCATCGCTCCAGATCTCCACCCCATCACCGTTATTCATGTCCTTATTGAATCTTATGGTAACCTGTTCTCTGTTTGCATCATAGGAAACCACACGCCCCGCAAATACTCCCCAGTTACGCGGATGAACCGGACACATCATGTCAGGGCCACTGCGCATCTTCAGATATCCCGCAGAAAATCCTCCGCGGTTGAAACTGTACTGCAGGGCCAGCAGGTCTTCATTTTTCAGCTTCATGCGGTTGCCCCTGTAATACTCATCAATGTACTTGCGGTATGTTCCGGTAACGGTCCGGACATATTCCGGCGCCTTCATTCTTCCTTCAATCTTAAGAGAAGCTACTCCGGCATCCAGCAGTTCACCCAGATTATCGATCGTGCAGATATCCTTGGTTGACAGTAAGTGTCCGGTAGCTACTTTTCTGTTTTCTTCCAGCAGATCATATTCCATGCGGCAGTTCTGCGCACAGCGCCCTCGGTTTCCGCTGCGGTTGCCCAGAACAGATGAAATGTAACACTGACCGGAATAGCTGACACACAGGGCACCGTGAATAAATACCTCAATGCGGACCTTAGCCTGGCTGCAGATGTTTCTTATTTCCTCAACTGACAGTTCACGGCTTAATACAACCGTTGTCAGTCCCATTTTTTCAAAGGCTCTGACCTCGTCCATGGAGTTGGCTGTAAGCTGCGTAGAGGCATGAACAGGCATGTCCGGATAACATTGCCTGACTGCTGAAATTGCGCCCAGATCCTGCATTATGAGGCCGTCAACGCCCATTACGTAAAGCTGTCCGACAAAATCCAGCATCTGCTGGAACTCACTGTCCTTATACAGCGTATTGACGGTAACATATACCTTTACGCCATAGCTGTGACAATAGTCGCATACCTTCTCCAGTTCCTCATTGGAGAAGTTATTGGCATAGGCGCGTGCTGAAAACTGCTGTCCGCCCAGATATACGGCGTCAGCCCCATTCGCAACAGCTGCCTTTACACATTCAAAATTGCCGCTTGGTGCCAGCAGTTCAACTTTAGCCATTCAACAGTTCCTCTATTTCATTTCTGATGTCCTGTTTTATTTTATCATCCAGTATCATGTACGGATCTTCCAGACTGGCAGGTGTACACAGGGACATTCTAATTGCCTTGCCGTTTTCAATTACGATGAAGTTAGGAGCCCCTACTCTTTTGGCACCCTCAAAAGGCGTACCGTCAAGACTTGTTATCTTTCCGCGGCTGTAATCATTCAGCACGTCTGATGCCATCTTTATGAATTCATGATAACCCGGCGTCCCTTGTTGGGAAAGATATACTTCATTATTATCATTCAGACTGTATTCATCTCTGATGTCCTTATCCAGATCATTATCAGGTCTGACATCAACATAGTAGACCTTGCTTATTTTATTCCGGGCACACTCTTCAATGAAAAACGGAATGACACAGCGGCACCATGGGCACCAGTTTGCGCCAAAATAAACAATGAACGATTCCCCGTTCTTCATTTTCCGGACAATGTCCTCAACCGTTGCATACTCAAAAGGATTGTCCTCATTTATCTTTACCGTGCGGTAGTTACCGTCATAACCATTGGAAACACCATTAAGAGACTCATATTCTTCCCTGAATCTTCTGGCATCTTCACTGATTTCTTTTGGAACACTGCATCCCGTCAGCACTAATGCAAATACCAATAAAGCCAATAATTTTTTCATATGCTTATTATAACATAACATCCGATGTGTTATAATTGTTTATACGCAGGCGTAGTTCAATGGCAGAACTTTAGCTTCCCAAGCTAACCACGCGGGTTCGATTCCCGTCGCCTGCTCCATTTTTTATATTAAGGGAGGATCACTGATCCTCCCTTTTTTCATTTCTTTAACTCTCTTATTACCGCCGTGCTGTCAAGGTTGAAGATACCCTTAAACAGCTTGTCAGGTACCACGGCTGTGCCGCCGGCGGCTATTCCCTGCCTGATTCCTCTGTTCATGACAAACAGATTAGCCGGTCCTGACTGCCCGTCTTTTACAAGCAGTAAAGGAGCCTTATGCAGATAACCCAACGGTCCGGCACATAAGCCGTCCGGGAAGGAATCGCCGTTGGCCACAACGACCATTTCCGTAACATTGAAGAAGAACTGGGCAATGTATTCCGAAGTCTCGTAACGGTTAAAACCGGATATTCTGGTGGTTGGAATGTAGTGATTGAGCTTGTCTTCAATGTCCAGGCTGACTGCATTGACACCGCCCAGAATAACAAGTTCGGCTGTGTGGTTCTTCTTGATATAATCGATCTGCTTGTCGGTAACTGAAGTGCCCACCAGCAGGATAGGCTGACCAGAGGCAGATGCTGAAAGGCTGTCGGCGAAATTGGTACCGGTTGCCACCAGAATGTATTTCGGTGTGCCGCCGGCTTCCTTCAGTATGGCCATGTTGGTGCCATAGCGGTTGGAACCGGCCAGACGGCTGACCTTAAATCCCAGTCCTTTCATGTCATTTTCTATCCTGACTGAAACCGCCTTTTCCCCACCGAGAATGTACACCTGACCACCGGATACCAGTTTATCCTTGAGATATTTCTCTACATCAGCAGCCCTTGAGTCGTTGATGATGACTATCGGAGCATCTTTGACGGCTGCCAGATAACTGCCGGCCAGGGCATCCGCAAAGTTGTCACTGCAGGCCAGAATGACACTGTTAAGCTTTGAAACACTGCGCTTATTCCGGTAACTATCCGCAATGGCCATTGATGTACCGAAACGGTTGTCTCCATATATTCTTAGCAGGTCATATGATGGCAGCGGATTAAAGGTAAAGGTAACGATCATGCTCTGTTGATAGCTTCTGACTTCACTGGAAGCGGTATATACTGAACTGTCATAGCCTTTTATGCTGATTGACGGCATTGGTGATGACGGGAAGTAATACATGTCGGCACAGTCAACCGTCATGCTGACTTCATACCGTTTTCCCGGCTTGAAGGTTTCACCCTTTTCAGGGTATTCATTATCAGTAACGTTCTTCCACATTACCAGATCTGATATGACGTTATACTGGCTTTCATCTGCTGATTTCCAGCCATCCGTGACTATCTTCTCACCCAGTGTCGGCAATACCCCACAGATTATCTCAACTTTTCTGATACCGGTATAGCCGTCCCTTACTTTCCATCTGGCTGTCACAACAGTATCCCTGTCGACAGTAATCTGTGTACCTGGTTTACCAAGATCCCAGCCATCAAACATCATATGGGGTCCGGGAGCCATGAATTCATTGTCCGGGAGAAGATACTTCTCACCATAGTAGACGGTAACAGGTTCCATTTCCCCTATGCCTCCGCCACTGTTAAATTCAACATTATATGCTTCCAGAGCAGTTTTGAAAGTTATTACTGCTATGCGCTTTGACTGCTGGCTTCCGTAACTGCCCATTTCACATTCATATATGTAGGACATATCCGGAAGCTGGCAGATCATCTGCTGAACCAGGGCAAATGAATATCCTGAATCAGGCGCAAAACGTGCATGCAGCTGATAAATCTTGTTCTTTTTAAATACGTCACCTTCCTGCAGATAAACTTCGTCAGTGTAATTGTACCAGACCAGATTGTTTGTCACGGCAGTGTCAATATGATAGCCAACTCCCGTTCCGGGAACATATATTCCCCGCGTTGTAGCTTTCTGTCCGGTGATTGGAGCCTTAACCCCCATCAGGGTAACTCTGTTGATTTCCGTTTCAGCCTGAACATGCTGAAAACTGCGCTGCATTACCGGCAGCATCATCAAAACAGACAGAATAAGAATGAAAAACCTTCTGTACTTCATCTTTATGCCTCCATTTCTTTTTTTGCCAGTTTATTCAAACTTTCCGCGTTTTTCCTTAAAGAAATAATAATATGTTCTGACATTCTCCAGATCCTGCCACCTGGAAATCTCACCGCCTTTATCCAGATCATAGATCCTGGCATCTTCCAGTGCCAGCAAAAATGGTGAATGCGTTGAAATGATGAACTGACAGCCATAGAAACGTGCTGATTCTTCAATGAACTGCTTAAGCCTTATCTGACTTTCCGGTGACAGTGAGTTTTCCGGTTCATCCAGCAGATACAGACTGTATTCTCTGATTTCATTCTGCCAGAATTCCAGTGCCGATTCACCGTTTGAATGCTGAACCATGTTATTGTTGGCCAGACGGGAACGGATGTATTTCGACTGTGTCATGCGGCGGGAATCAACACGCTTTACCAGTTCTTCGTAGCTGCCTTCCACTCTGCTGTCAAACTGCAGTCCTTCCCTGTTTTCCCTTGCTCTCAGATATTCATTGCCAATGGTTTCCTTACGGCGGTTGACCTCGGAGTTTATGGCTCTTACATCCAGCAGATAATCAAAGATGTCATCGCTGGAGAGACTCTTTATTTCCTGAAGTTCATCCTGGTTTATCAAGGTACAGCTGCAGCCGTCCACAAACTTTTCAAACAGATCACTCTGCTTGTTGATGTTACGGCGGCTGGCCTGCAGTTTCATGGCAATCATGTTCAGCAAGGTCGTCTTGCCGACCCCGTTGCTGCCATAGAAAATGGTTATCGGTTCAAATTCCAGATAGGAAAGACCCATCTGGGAAAAAATGCCCAATGGATAATGACTGGTATAGATGTTTCTCATGTTGCGGATGATCTCTCCTTCACCGCCCAGAATGAATTCCTTCAGATAAATCATTATTATAAGTCCTCTTTATGACATCATTATAACAAATGAAAGGCGGTACAGACATCTGTACCGCTATTTCTTTCTTTTACGTCTGTGAAAACTGCCGTAAGTCAGTATCACACTACTGCCGCATAACGACAGTCCCAGCAGTCCCACATACATCGCCAGTCTGTTCTCATCACCTGTTTCGGGAACTGTTTCAATGAAAACCGTCTGTCTTTCGTTCTCCCAGTTATTATGAGTGACAATTATGCTTTCTGACCCGTTCAGTCTTCCTTCTTCAAAGAAGACAACCTTACGGTCTTCAATAAGTTCAGCTGAAACCCTGATTTCAATTTCCGTTTCTTCTTCACTGCCAAAGACCTTGACCGTACTGGCAACAGTGTTTCCGTTTTCATCGGTAAGCGGTCTGCCGCTTTCATAGTCCATGACTGTTGCGGTGATTTCCACTTCATCATTCTGATTAAAACCCTGCAGCTGTACTGAATCCTTAAGAATGTAGCCATCTTCATCTTTTTCAGAATGTGATGCCTGAGTTATCAGATCAGGAACTGACAGTGTCTGATCAAGATCATCCGGGTCGCAATGGCTGGCAATCAGTACACCGTCCAGCCATACTTCCTCATAGACCGTGATCCTGGTCCCCTTTAACATTCCGCAGTCTACATCCATCAGTATTTCGGTACTTCCGTCAGATGATTCAGGAATGAATCTGTTTTTTACCTTATACGGATTTCCGTCAGCATCCATTACCGGTTCCCCGGTATTGTGATAATGCAGAGACGTTACCATTTCATATTCCCTGCCGGAAAGAAGA
>CAMOMM010000038.1 GCA_946619805.1 uncultured Bacillota bacterium
GTACTGGTTCTGGAAGGACTGTTCGTTCTGGAAGAACCGGAGATCTACAAACGTCTGGATATGAGACTGTTCATTGATACTGATGCTGACATCAGATTCATCCGCCGTCTGAAAAGAGACGTCAGGGACAGAGGACGTACCATTGAATCAGTCTGCGATCAGTACATGCAGACCGTCAGAGTCATGCATGAAGCCTTCGTTGAACCATCAAAGAGAAAGGCTGACATCATCATCCCTGAAGGATCGCACAACTCTGTGGCAATGGACCTGCTGATCACCAAGATCACCAGCATCATTGAACACAGGGATTTATAAACAACACAAAGGAGTGAATACATATGGATAAGAAAGAAATTCTGGTCACTGAAGAAGGCCATGCCAAGTTACTTGAAGAATACGAGCATCTGTTACATGTTGAAAGAGATCAGGTTGCTGAAGAACTGAAGGCTGCCAGAGCTCAGGGTGACCTTTCCGAAAACGCTGACTACGACGCTGCCAGAGACCATCAGGCCAGAGTTGAAGCCAGGATCCGTGAACTTGATGAAATGCTGCCGAATGTCAAGATCATCAGCAAGAGTTCCAATGCCCTCAAGACAGTCGGTATCGGTACCAACGTTACCATTGAATATCAGGACACCAAGGAAATTGAGTCATATGACATCATCGGTACAGCTGAAGCTGATCCTCTTAACGGCAAGCTTTCCAACGAAACACCGTTAGCCATCGCTCTGATCGACCATAAGGTAAATGATGTTGTCAAGGTCAATGTCTCACCTTCATACAAGGTAAAGATCCTCGACATCAAACCGTTACAGAACGTAAAGTAGGAAAAACAGAAAAAAGAAACAAATAAGTAGTATGAACAATATTACCAGAGGTTTGTTTCTTTTTTTAGTGCTTGCCGTTCTCAGTGTACCGGTAGCGGAGGGAATTGATGTTGAAGCGGGAAAAACCAGAGAGATAAAGGTTGAAGTGAAGGGAGAGGTAGTTGATGGGGGCGTGTATACGCTGCCTGCCTACAGTAATCTTTCCGATCTGCTGAAAATGATTCAGCTGACCGATAAGGCCGATACAGGCAATCTCAATGGCAATCTGATCCTGAAAAACAACGACGTCATCATCATTCCCGACAGAATAGAGGAAAGCGGCAAGGTTTCCGTCAATACGGCTGATATCCGTCAGCTTGACAGTATTCCCGGTATTGGCGAGGTAACGGCTCAGAACATCATCGATTACCGCAATGCCAACGGTCTTTTTCAAAGTGTTGAGGAACTTACCAGGGTCAAGGGGATAGGTGAAAAGACATTAGAAAAGATCAGAGAGTACATCTCACTTTAGAAGACCACTGGCTCTACCGGGCAGTGGTACTGTTTTCATTAGGCTGTCTTGACAGCCTTTTTCACCGTCTTCTTGCCGCTGTATTATGGGCAGTATATCTGAAGGGAGTGCTGAACAGAGAAAAAAGGAAGATGATCGGTATCATAACGGTGCTTTTTCTGATTGTCAGTGTCCGCTTTCCCGCCAGGATAACCAGGGGAAGAGTAATTGAGATCAGAAACAGCTATCTGATCGTATCTGACGGTTACAGCAGAGTACTGCTGTATGGAAATGATGAAGATATCGGACTGGATGATCTGCTGGAATTCAACAGTCAGCTGGAAGAAGTAGAGGGGTATGATAACTTTGAAGTGTCGACTTTTCCATTGTGGGCCAAAGGTCAGGGTATTTATTACCGGGGTGAGCTGAAGGAATACCGGATAATTGAGAAAGGGGCATCTTTAAGAAGGATCATCATGGATCACTGCCGTAAATATGACAATAAATGGGCATTGATGCTGCTGTTTAATACGGGACTGGAGAGTGACAGTGATTTTCGTTACTTCATCACCCATGCTGGCTTTCACGTTACCTTTATGGTCAGAATGATCCGAAAGATATATGAAAGATGGTTTTATCATCATGATGCTGAAAATCTGACTTTTGTGACCGTTTTGCTGCTTGGGGCCGTTTTCGGTTTTCCCAATACCTGGTTAAGGGTAAGTTTCGGTCTGCTGGCAAAGCTGTTATGGGAAAACCGCAGGGACCAGCTTGGGTTTCAGGCCTGCCTGCTGATGCTGGTGAAGCCGTATTACATAAAGACGGTTTCCTTTATCATACCGATGGGGCTTGGTTTTCTGAATCTGTTTAACATAGAGGGCAGTAATGCCGTTGTCCGCTATGTTTTTCTCATTCTCTGTCAGAGCCGATTCTACGGGTATTGCGATCTGATGCAGATGGGACTGTTTTCCTTTCTGACTTCTGCGGTTTCAGGCTTATATGCTGCAGCGGTGGTTCTTTCCTTTCTGCCTTTTCATATTGATCTTAATGAACTGGCTGTTAACTATGCCGGTATGCTGGAAAAGATCCCCTCAGTTTATCTGGACGGGCGCTGTGATGTGATCCTGTTTATGATCATTGTGCTGCTGTTGCTGGGCTATGGTAACAGTGGGAAAAGATATTATGTTCTGTATGCAGTGGGCTTACTGTTATTGAATAACTGCCAGGCTGTTCTCTCTCCAGGCTACAGGATCACCTGGCTGGATATCGGGCAGGGTGACTGTGCACTGATCAGTTTTCCTTTTTCTTCCCATGGTCTGCTTATAGACACCGGAGGCAATGTATACAAGGATGTCAGTCATGACATTACCATACCCTATCTGCGCAGCCGCGGGATAAAGAGCGTTGATGTGATTCTTTCTCATCTGGATAATGATCATGCCGGCGGTCTGCATACCTTAGCCGGGGAATTCAATGTTGGAAGAATCTGGTTTGACAAGCAGGAAAAGATCATGATCGGCAAGCTGGAGATAATAGATCCGCTGTATGATCATCAATACCGGGATGTCAACGACAATTCGCAGATCAGTTATTTCCGCATTGAAGGCAATGGCTTTCTGTTTCTGGGGGATATCAGCGGCATGGTTGAAGAAGATCTGGTAAATGATTATGGTGAACTGGATGTCGATGTGATCAAGATAGCTCACCATGGCTCTGCCACAGCCACCTCCGATAAGCTTTTATCCTGCTATAAACCGCGTTTTGCGGTCATTTCCGCCGGGAGAAACAACCGTTTCAATCATCCTGATCCATCTGTAACCGACAGGCTGAACCGCTATTCTGTCACGGCTTTCTGTACCAAAAGCGATCATGCCGTTGAATTCAGAGTATTCCGCTGGTTTACGATCTATCGCTGTGCTTCGGGACGCTATGGTTTTTTCCTTAATTACCAGCGTTAAGAAATATGGTATAATCCATATGTATGAATTACCTGCTTGTCGGAAGTGAAGTCTATAATCTGCAGAACCGCAGAGACAGCATTCTCAAGGAGATCGGTCTGGATGATCAGCAGCCCGAGGTCTTTTCCGGTGCCATTGACGCTGATGAAGTGGTCCAGGCCTGTCTGACGGTTCCTTTTTTCACTGATAACAAAGCAGTGATCATTGAAAATCCTGATTTCATAGTTGCCGGCAGGGCAGCGGATGAAAAGACTGTCGCCAGGCTGATCGAATATCTGGAAGAACCGCTGGAGACAACGACGCTGATAATATATGTCGACAAACCGTTTGACCGCCGCAAGAAAGGTTTTGCTGCCTTGCGAAAGTATCTTAAGACGGAGGTCTTTGAAACGGTCACGGCCGATGATTTCCAGGTGATCGTCAGAAACGACATCAGAAAAGCCGGACTTAAAATAAGCAGTGAGGCTGTTGATCTGTTAATGGAAAGACTGCCTTTGGATGTGCTGAACTGGAAGAGTGAACTGGAAAAGCTGGCTCTGTATCCGGGAGTACTGGACCGCAAGGCCATCAGGGCTCTGGTCAGCCGTTCTCTGGAAGATGATGTCTTCCAGCTCTCCAATGCCGTTGTAGCCCGCAACATGGGCAAGGCATTGCAGTGCTTCCGTGATCTGATGGTCAATAACCCTAACGATACTACCGGAATAATCGGCTTATTGGCATATCAGTTCCGCTTCATGTGTCAGGTCAGAAATCTCAATGAGCAGGGATATACCGTCAGGGATATTGCTCAAAGATACAATGCCAAGGAATACCGCATTACCATGACCCTTAAAGCAGCCCGGGGAAGAAGTTCCAGGGCTCTGCTGGATATCCTGTCCCGTCTGTCTCAGCTTGATCAGGATATCAAGAGAGGTAAAAAGGATCCGGTTCTGGGACTGGAAATGTTCATCATAGAAGTAACTGAGGAATGACATGGAATCGTTAAGGGAATTATACAGAATAGGACCTGGTCCCAGTTCATCACACTCGCTGGGAGTAAGGAACGCCTGTGAATACTATTACCGGCAATATCCGGATGGAAAGCATTATACCGTTGAACTGTACGGTTCTCTTTCGCTTACCGGAAAAGGGCACATGAGTGACAAGGTCATCTATGATTTCTTCGGAAAAGACAGGGTTGATGTCATCTTCATGAAAGAGATGACGGAAGTTCCCAACACCATGAGATTCTATACAGATGATATGGCCAACATGATGGAGATATATTCCATCGGCGGCGGTGCCATTGCCATAAAGGGAAAAGGACCGCTGGCTGATCCGGACGTCTATCCGGAAAACAGTCTCAGTGAGATCGTTGAAGTCTGTAAGAAGAATAACTGGGATCTTGCGCAGTATGTATACCGGCGTGAACCCGATATAAAGGAGCATCTTTCCAGGGTCAGAAAGCAGATGATAAATGTGGTCAATGAAGGACTTACCAAAGATGGTTATCTGCCTGGTGAACTGCATCTGGAAAAGGTGGCCAGAAAGATCTATAAACAGTGTCTGACGGCACCTGATGAGATAAGAAGCCGTCTGATGATAAGCGCCTTTGCCTACGCAGCGATGGAACAGAGCTCTTCAGGGGAAACTGTGGTGACCGCCCCAACCCTTGGTTCCAGCGGTATCATTCCGGCTCTGATCATGTATTATGAAGCAGAAGGTGTCAGTGAGGAAAAACAGCTGGAAGGACTGGCAGTGGCCGGCATCATCGGCAATGTGGTAAAGAAAAACGCCTCCATTTCCGGCCGGGTAGGAGGCTGTCAGGCTGAAATAGGTACAGCATGCGCCATGGGAGCAGCCTTAGCCAGTCATATTGAAGGGTTAAGCGTAGCCCAGGTTGAATATGCCGCGGAAGTGGGAATGGAACATAATCTGGGATTAACCTGTGATCCGGTGGGCGGTTATGTCCAGATACCATGCATTGAAAGAAACGGTCTTGGTGTCCTAAGAAGTCTGGATGCCATGGAATATGCCCGCTATATCGGTTCCTTCAAGCCGAACCGCGTTACTTTTGACATGGTGGTTTCCGTTATGAAGCATACCGGCCGCCACATACCGGTTGAATTCAGGGAGACCTCATTGGGAGGTCTGGCCATCGAGGTCAAACTGGCTGAAGAGAAAAAACAGGCTGTCCGGCTTGCCGGTGAGTCTGCCGGAAAAGAATAATCATAAAGGATGGAAGCATCCTTTTTTTCTGAGCTTCAGAATCCATTTCAGGAAATAAAGTGTTAGAATTACAGTGAATTAAAAAGGAGGATTAAATATGCCAAAGGCTATTACAGAAAAAGAATTAAAACAGTACTCCGACAATTACAATGGCAGTAAGGAAAGACAGATGGCAACCATGGCTTTTTCCAAATCGGAAATCAACGATGTTTCCTACATCGGTGCCAGCGCAAAGGATGTCAGATTCGACTTCTCCATCAATATTCCTACTCTTCCGGTAACCAATCAGGAAAGAACAGGACGCTGCTGGCTGTTCTCTGCCACCAACGTCTTAAGAGAACAAATCGCCAGAAAGCTCAATGTTGACAACTTTGAGATTTCCCAGAGCTATCTGGCTTTCTGGGACAAATTTGAAAGAGCAAACTATTTTCTGGAAAACATCATGGCTACAGCTGATCTTCCGACTGATGACAGAAATGTTGCGTTTATTCTCTCTACCGGCGTGCATGACGGCGGTCAGTGGGAGATGTTCGCCAATATCGTCAGAAAGTACGGAATCGTGCCGAAAGCTGTTTTCCCTGAAACATATCAGTCTTCACATTCCGCATCAGTAAACCGCTACCTCAATCAGGCTCTGAAAAGGGAGGCCGCTGTCTTAAGAGACATGATCCATAACGGGGCTACGGAAGAAGAACTTCAGGCCGAAAAGAACAGCATGCTTGACAAGGTATATGGCTTCTTATGCTCCTGCTATAACGAGCCTGTCAGCAGCTTTGATCTGGAATATACTGATAAGGATAAGAAGTATCACATTGAAAAAGGCCTGACACCGCAGAAATTCCGTGAAGAGTATGTCGGTGATCTGCTGGATAAGACCGTATCAGTCATCAACGCTCCGACAAAGGACAAGCAGTTCCATAAGACTTACACGATCCGCTATCTGACCAATGTTGTCGGTGGTCACGATGTTGTACATCTGAATCTGACAATGGAAGAAATGAAAGCTGCCATCATTGCTCAGTTAAGCGCCGGCAAGGTCGTCTGGTTCGGTTCCGATGTCGGACATGACGGCGACAGAAAGAACGGTATCTGGGATGACAAAGCCTTCAATGTATCCCTGATGAGCGGACTTGATCTTGACATAAGCAAGGAAAACGGTCTGGATTACGGTTTCTCCGCCATGAATCACGCCATGGTTATTACCGGAGTGAATCTGGAAAACGGCATTCCGACAAAGTGGAAGATCGAAAACAGCTGGGGTAATGAAGCCGGTAATAAGGGTTATTATGTCTGCTCAGACAGCTGGTTTGACAAATATGTCTATCAGGCAGCCATTGAGGAAGAATATCTGGGTGAACTGGCAGCCCTGGCCAAACAGGAACCGATCATGCTGGAAGCCTGGGACCCGATGGGAACATTAGCTGACTGATAAGCTGTAAAAATCATAAACAATAGAAAAAAGAAGCGGTCTGATGATCGCTTCTTTCTGTAGTGTTTTTTCAAAAAAGTTATTCCGGAAGGTACATCGTCATTGAGACCCCGGTATCCTTTACTCGTAAGGATTCAGGCATTCTGGAAGTCAGAATGGCAACATATATATCGCCGGCAGCCCCGGAGATGTTTCCTATCTGCCAGAAGTAAATGACCCAGAACCATGACGGTATCAGTATATTCAGGATCAGAAAGATGATTCCCCAGATTACCACCGGGGCCAGGGCTATCCTGAGATAGCTGTAGCGGTCAAAGTAATCCTGCAAGCTGCCGGCAAAGGCATAAAGACCGGTGAAACCGTATCTGACTTCCTTGCCGCCGAAATGCTTCATAGCCATTCCATGGGTAAATTCGTGCAGAATGATATAGACAATATAACCCACACAGAGAATGACGCATTTGATGATAAACAGTTTCAGATCACCGTCTGATTCAATGTCGATGTTAAGAGGGTGGATCGCAAATCCCAGTGCCCGTGTGATTACTGTCAATGCTAATGCCAGACCATTGACCTTAAGGGCTGTTTTCTTGTCTTTCTGCAGGTCTATTTCCCTGATGATTTTATAGTTTTCCGGTAACTGCTGTATTGCGTGCATGTATGATTCCTCCTTAGATCAATGCTGTATGCTGGATCTCTACCAGATAGCCATCCGGATCCAGGATAAAGAAAGAGAAGACCGGAAAGACAGGATGATGAGCCGGCTGGCGGTAGATGTTGCAGACCTTACTTAACTGACTGTAAATCTCCAATACTTCTTCATCACTGTCCAG
>CAMOMM010000039.1 GCA_946619805.1 uncultured Bacillota bacterium
GTGATGATAATGGCTGCACTGGGTGTGACATTATCTGTCATCTCCCGAAAACTACAACTTAATAAAACAAATATATAAGTGTTCAATGTTCATTTAAGGGTGGATTATTCCGCCTTTTTATGTGCTTTTGTGTTTTTTGCGTTGATAAGGGAGTAAAATATAAATGATATCGGAAAATGAGGTGAGAAAATGCTCAGGAAGAAGTCTAAGAGATATCGTCTGGAAAAAAACAAGAAAAGTTTCAGAAAAATGAAAATCGATTACTACAGATATGTCAAGGATTTCTATCTTGAAGACGGACTTGCCTACATTTCCTGCAATGTCAGAGATTATTATGACATTATAGATATATACTCAGTTGAAGGTTATGAGTGGCTCAATGAAAGCTTTGCCCGCTTTATTGAGACCAATGCCGAATACATTCCGGTTGAATATCCGATCGTGCTGGAAATATGCGGAAAGGAATTTACCGAACAGCAGAAAGAAGTCATTGATGAAACGATTCATGACTATTATGAGCTTAAACTGGGTGACAAGCAGATCGATCTGCAGAATAATACCAGTCAGATCATCACTTTTCTGGCAGTTGGTGTCATTGCAACCCTGATAATGATGGCCCTGCAGGACTGGAAGGCGGACAGCTTTGTCAATGAAATGATCGTCATTCTGGTGTGGTTCTTCATCTGGGAACTGTGCGGCATGATCTTCTTTGACAGAAATGATCTGAAGGAGGAGAAGATGGCTGCAGCACAGCTGGCAAGCATAGCTGTAAGATATAAGGTTCATTTCACTGATACTGCCGTAAGTGAAAAGGAAAAGGAACAGATCTATGAAAGCATTGAAGAGCAGGTATGATTTTGGTAAAACGTTTTCGGGTGTGAACCTTTACAAATCGGCGCCTTATAAATATAATAGTTAATAGAAGAAAAGACGGTTTTTTTATAAAAAAAACAGAAATAATGTTTTATTTAGCCTGATTGAAACACCCTGTGTTTTCATGACGGTGATACGATGATAAAATTTATTTAACTAAGGTAAGGATAATTCTAATTTTGGTGTTAACAGCAGTTTGGCCGTGGAAAACTGCTGTAAAAACATATTACAAGTAAATTGAATAGAAGGAGAAAGAAAAATGAGTTTTATTCAAATGGTGCTGCTGGCAGCTGCTTGTGCCTTCTGTCGTATGGAAGGCGGCTGGTTCGGTGAATGTAAATTACGTCAGCCAATCTGCACAAGCTTCTTTGTCGGCTTAATCTTAGGAAACATTCCTGAAGCTCTGAAGATTGGTGCTCAGTTCGAAATGATCTGGATGGGTACTGCAGGTATCGGTCCGGTTGCTCACCTCGACGTAACTACAGGTGGTTTCCTTGGTACAGTTGTTGCATTAGTATCCGGAAAGGGTTTCGAAGCAGCAATGTTATTCGCATTACCTGCATCAATGATCATGCAGTTTGCAGAAAGTCTCTGGAACACGGCATTCGGTTACTTTGATGTAAAGATTGACAATGATGTAGCTAATGGCGTTTACAACAAGGTATTCTCAACATTTATGATTGCAGCAGTATTAAGAGTATTAGTTGAATTCGCAGTAGTATTAGCTTGGTTACTGGCTGCTGGTGCATTCTCAGAAGCTATGAGCGTTGAGTTCCCTGCATGGTTGGAAAACGGCTTAGGCGGTGCCGGACAGTTACTGAACTCTTATGGTTTCGCTATGCTGTTATCTATCATGATGGACACAGAGCTGATCCCATTCTTCATGATTGGTTATACTCTGGCAGCATTTGCTGACACACCATACAACATGATTGGTATCGGTGTTATCGGTCTTGCTCTGGCATGGATCTACTTCATTATTGCTAATAAGTTCGGTGGTAAGCAGACAGTAGCTGCTGCAGCCGACGAATGGGCGGACTAATCATGACTGAATATGTAAGCAAGAAGAACAACATCACTAAGAAGGACTTTACTAAGATCTTCTGGTTATCATTCTTAATGCAGGCAAACTTCACTTATCAGAAGATGCAGGGCGTTGGCTTCTGTATTGCCATTCAGCACGTATTAAGAAAGATCTGGCCTGATGATGCTGACTATCAGAAATCATTACAGAGACACCTGGCTCCGTTCAACATGACAGTTGCACCTGCACCATTAATCATGGGCATCTCAATTGCTATGGAAGAACAGGCTAAGGAAGAAGAAAACTATGACTTTGAAGCAATCAACGCCGTAAAGGTCGCTCTGATGGGCCCATTAAGCGGTGTTGGTGACGCATTCTTCTGGGGCATTTTCAAATTATTAGCTTCTGGCTTAGCATTAGGCTTCGCTCAGCAGGGCAATCCAATTGCTCCATTCGTACTGCTCGCAGTATTCAACATTCCTAACTTCTTAACCAGATGGTATTCATTAAAGATCGGTTATGCAAGAGGACAGGAATTCCTGGGTGAACTGGAAACAAGCGGCAAATTACAGCTTATCACATACTGTGCCGGTATCTTAGGTATGGTATCTGCAGGTTGTATGATCGCTCTGTGGTGCGGTGTTTCTTGCCCGTTAACATTCGAAGTTAACGGTGAAACATTCGTTATTCAGGAAACATTGGATTCAATCTTCCCTAAGTTATTACCATTAGTATGTGTTCTGTGTGGATATAGCCTGATCAAGAAGGGCTGGAGTTCTGGTAAGATCACTCTGGTTCTGGCTCTGATCGGTTTCGTCCTCGGCGTTTTAAGAATCGTTGGCTAACAGTAATAAAAACAGCTTAGATTTTTTAGAAAGGTAAATAGTATGATTCATCAGTATAAAATTGACGACCGTCTGATTCATGGCATGGTCTATATGACATGGTTCCCTAAATTCAAGATCAACAGAGCAATCATCGTTGATGATAACATTGCAGTCAATGAGACCAGAAAAATGGCTTTACGTCTTGGTATGCCTCAGTCTGCCAAGCTGGTTATCTGGCCGGTAGACAAGGCAGCTGAAAAGATCAATGCCGGTGTCGACCAGGGCAGCAACGTTATCGTGATCGTCAATTCACCGGTTTGGTTACTTGGATTAATGGACAAGGGTGTTGAAATCAAGGAAGTCTGCTGCGGCAACAATTCAAGCAATGGTGCTGATTCTGTTCAAGTTTCACAGACGTTGTACGCAAGCAAGGCTGACTTGGCTGCCTATAAGGAAATGATCAACCGCGGAGTCAGATTCTATTGGCAGACAACTCCTGAAGTCGCTCCAGAAGAATTAAACGAAAAACTGCTGAAGCTATAAGCAATTGAAAGGTTAATGTTATGAGAAGTGCACAGCCAACTGTATTAGGTTACATGAAATCACAGCCGGAAGTTCTGGCCAGAACATATGCAAACAAAGATGTTTTCGTAAAACCATTTGTTGAGTATTTTCTGAAAAATGATATCAGGAAAATAATATTCTTCGGTTCGGGCACTTCTTATAACGTTTCCAATATTGCCGCATATTATTTCAAGCAAATGGTTGGAATTGATGCCGAGGCTCATTATCCTACGGTATATCAGTATTATGACTGTGCCAACAGATATAATCTTGTTGATAACAGCCAGATCATGTGTGTAGGCATATCACAGTCCGGAACATCAATTTCAACCGTAAATATGCTGGAATATGCCAGAAGCCAGGGTTTTTCTACTCTTGCTCTGACATCTGACGTCAGCAGTGAACTGACAAAGCACGTTGATGTTGTATGTGAACTTCTGGTAGGACCGGAATTAACTCCGCCTGAAACAAAAGGCTATACAACATCACTGATGAGCGTCTATCTCTGGGCTCTGGAAGTTTCCAGGGTTAAGAAGACGATATCAGAAGAGCAGTATCAGAAATACTGCAGTGAACTGGAAACACTGATCAATGATTTTGACGATGTGGTTAAGGAAAGTGAAGCATGGTATGACAGAGTAAAGACTACCATCCTTAACAGTGACCGCATCTACGTGCTGGGCTATGGCATTGACTACGGCTCGATGCTGGAAGGCTGGCTGAAGATTTCCGAAATGCTCCGTTATCCGACGGTAGGATATGAGCTTGAGGAATTCATGCACGGTGCCACTACGACACTGAAGAGCAACGTGACAATCATTATGATCGGAAGTGATGAAAGGGAACTGGAGAGAATGCATGTCATCCGCAAGGCATTCCTGAATTACACCAAGAGAGTACATGTTATCTCCTGCGGTGATCTGATCAGGGATGTAACGGACCGTGATATTATCTTCAAAGGTAATTACAACAAGTACATTGCTCCATTGGCATATACCGTGCCGATGCAGTTTGTAGCGGCAAAGGGAGCAAAAGAAATCGGTATAGACACAAATATCTGGCCATTTACGGAAGTGAGCGGCCACTTACAGGAGGAAGAATGATAGGTTTAATCGTAACCGGACACGGGCATTTTGCCACAGGTCTGACATCTGCAGTTACTCTGGTAACGGGTATTCAGGATGGCATCATCGCATGTGACTTTGATGATGCATCTGCTTTCAATTCCATCAGAGTTAAGCTGGAAAACGCTGTTGAAGCTTTAAAGGATTATGATGCAATTGTAATCTTCTGTGACTTGTTCAGCGGCACACCGTTTAACCAGGCACTGGATATGAAAATCAGCAGCGGTAATGAGAAGATCAATATCGTTTATGGAGTAAACCTTCCATTATTGATTGAAGCAGCACTGGCTGCCAGCAACGGGGGAACCCTTGAGGATATCCTCGGCAAGGTAGACCTGGCCAAGCAGTTCAGCATTGGCATGGTTGAAAACCAGGTTGCTGATGAGGACGAAGACGACTTTTAGTATTTAAAAAAGGGAGATATCCCTTTTTATGAGACCTGAAAGTAGATATATTCAGACAGAAAAACAGAAAATCACTATAGAAAGTGCAAAACAGGAGGCAGGGATAATATGACTGAAAAGAAGGTCAGCATGATCGATTTTGTGCAGGAGACCCCGGCACAGGTAAGATACAATGTTGAGAGAAGCAAGGAATTAACACAGTCTCTGGTTGATGAATATCTTCAGAGAGACTATAAGAGAATACTGATCGTAGCATGCGGTTCATCACATAACGGCTCATTGTGCGGTCTGCCTTTCTTGAAGAAGGTAACAGGCAAGGAAGTAAAACTGATTCCGCCATTCACCTTTACCTATTTCAATGAAGGCTTTGATGATGACGATTTCATCGTTGTCGTATCTCAGAGCGGCAGAAGCACCAATGCCATTGAGGCACTGGAACTGATCAAGGCCAAGGGACACAGAACCATCGGCATCACATCTGATGTCAACAGCGACTTCAAGGATATCTGTGATCTGACCGTTGACTGGGGTGTCGGTGTTGAGACCGTTGGTTATGTTACCAAAGGTGTTGTAACACTGGCTGAATATTTCATGTTATTCGGCATTGAAGCTCAGCTCGCCAAGGGTGAAATCACTGAGGAATGCGCCAATGCATATAAGAATGAAATTCTGAAAGCCATGGATGCTCATGAAGAACTGCAGGCTTCTGCTCAGAAATACATCGACAGCCATGTCAAGGAACTCTATAACATGCAGGAATTATATGTTATTTCTGCCGGTGCAAACCTTGGAACAGTTGTTGAAGCAGCTCTGAAAATCTCTGAAACAGTCAAGATCCATGCTACAGCTTATGAATGCGAAGAATTCCTGCACGGGCCATTATATCCAATGACTCCGAGATATTCAGTCATTGCCTATGATACCGCTAATCCAAAGGCTAACGCCAGAATTGAAGCCATCTATGAGGCAGCCAAGGATATCTGTGCTCAGCCTGTTCTGGTAAAGTGCGGCGTCAGTGATGATCCGGAAGTTATCAGCACTAAGGTAGAACTGATTGATGAAGTAATGCCTCTGGCATACCTGGCAGTAGCCCCGTTACTGGCAGATTTCGCCAGCTGCAGGCTTACAACAGATGAACATCCTCTGCTCAAGGAGTTTGGAGACAAGCTGGCAACCAAGAGTCGGAAGTATCCAAAAGAATTCGGACAGTGGTAATCTGAATACTTAAGCAAAACAAAGGAGCGTATGTTGACTGATACGCTCCTTTTATTTTGTTCGGAATGATGACTAGATTCTGGTTTCCACCAGATCGGTATAGGCATTATTGGCTTCCCTGTTTGGATCCAGATGATTCAGTTCCGGTGCATAGGCAGAGATGATCTGTATGAACAGTACAACAGTCAGAACTGATTCCGTGTGCCTGTGCAGCGGGATATTGACAACATTATCCTTCTTATTATCTTCAAATGTCTCTATCATGTACATTCTGCTGACAGGGTTAAAATAGTCAAAGGTTTTCTGAGCCATGTCGGCATTCTGTGGAGTACGGATGATGATGACACTGGTATCCGAGTTAATTGATCTGTGGGTACCGTGAGAGAATTCTTCACTGTCAACGGCGACAGTTGGAATGCACATTGTTTCCATTACCTTGATCTGTCCCTCCAGGGCCAGCCCATAGTTCATGTCAGAGCCGATGGTGTAAAGACTGGTCAGATTCTTTCCAAACTCATTCTTTTTACAGAATTCAACAGTCCTGTCATATACGGTTCTTAATTCCATGCATTGCCGGTTCAGTTCGGCGATGATCTCATCTTTCTGCTCTTCGGTGATGATGCCTTTCTTTAATCCAATGTATGTTCCCAACAGCAGCAGTACCAGGATCGTGGAACTCATGCCTTTGGTCTTGGCATTGCTGTCTTCTTCGCCGCAGTTAAGAGTCAGGAAACAGTCGGTGTATTTCTTCAGGGTTGCACTGCTGTCTGCTGACAGTCCCAGAGTGGCAATCCCATACTTTCTGGCGAGCTTGGCACCTTCAAGGGTTCCGCGGCTGTTGCCGGTCTGCGAAATAAGCACAACCAGAGTAGTATCCTTATCAAGCAGGGATACCTGATTTTCCGAGGAAATGAAGTTGCCTGCCGTTACGCAATGAACATTGATGCGAGCATTCTTCATGAAGAAAGGGGCAACTGTCATTGATGAATTATATGAGCTGCCATGAGAGACAAAGTATATTGTACGGTATTTGGTCAGCTGCTCAGCCAGAGGCTGAATGTCATCTCTGGCAATGTTAGCTGACAGTATTTCCTGTTCCTGTGAGATATATTTCCACATTATGCTTTCATATAGTTCCATGGTTGTTTTCTCCTTGCATCCTTATATTTTTATTTTATAACAAAACGAACTGTTTTTTTATTTGTTCTATGGACATTGAACAAAAATGTATATAAATTAGTGTTGTAAGCAAACAAGAGGAGTGAAGAAAGTGAAAAAAGAAGTATTATCCATGATCGGACATGTTAAGGATACCCCGCGTGTTCTGAAAAAAACCTATGAGATCAGAGATCAGTTCATGACTGATTTTGTGAACGCTTTTGTTGAGCATGACTTCAAGAAGGTTTTCTTTTTAGGATCCGGTACCTCAAATCATGCCGCCATCATCATCAAGAACATTTTTGTCAATCTGCTGCATATTGAAGGTGTAGCCGTACCTCCGACATATTTCACCAACCATGTTGATCCAAACCCGGCCGGTGTGTTTAAGAAAGAAGAAATCTGTGTCATCTGCTTCTCTCAGCACGGTGATTCCATTTCTACCTGCGAATCAGCCAAAAAAGCCAGAGAAGACGGATATTTCACCATCGGTGTAACAGAACAGCTCAACAGCATTCTT
>CAMOMM010000040.1 GCA_946619805.1 uncultured Bacillota bacterium
CATTGCGGATAACATCATTGAAAGCACCTACCAGAACATTGTCACCGGCGAAGAATGACTGTCCCAGTGAAGCCTGAACAGTGGTCTGCCCGGTCAGTTTGGTTTCACTTACCCCGGCTTTCAGCTTGGTAGCTCCACCGGTCCAAGGCTCACCATAGATCATGATCTCAGGATAGATGTATCTGCAGTCATTGTAGATATCGATCATTGTCTGGTTATCGATCAGACCCATCAGGTCAAAGCGGAATCCGGAGAGATGGTATTCATCGATCCAGAACCGGCAGGATTCACGGAAGAACTTGTTGACCATGAAACGGTCAGAAGCCATTTCATTGCCGCATCCTGAACCGTTGTAGAAAGTTCCGTTGGCTTTTGTACGGTAGTAGTAATACGGTACCAGCAGGTTGAAATTGGAATTCTCCGAAGCGCTGGTATGGTTATAGACAACATCCATGTTGATGGACAGTCCGGCCTTATGCATGGCCATTACCATTTCCTTGAATTCCCTGATCCTGTTATATCCGTCATAAGGATCAGTTGAATAGCTTCCCTCCAGTACATTGTAGTTAAGCGGATCATAGCCCCAGTTATAGTTATCCGTACTCATCAATGAGGAAACCCTGGTTTCATCCACTGAACTGTAATCATAGAATGGCTGGATCTGAACATGGGTGATTCCCAGTTCCTTCAGATGATCCAGTCCGGTAGTTACCGTCACACCGTTTTCCGTATAGCTGGTACCGCTCTGGGCCAGGCCCATGAATCTGCCGCGGTACTGTTCCTCGACACCACTGGTTGGTGAAATTGTCATGTCTCTGACATGGATCTCATAGATCGATGCATCAACATTGTTTCCTTCAAAAGGTCTGACATCACTGTTCCAGCCTTCAATCGTTTCATTGAGTCTGGTGAAATTGACAACCATTCCACGGCGCCCGTTGATCCCGGCGCTTCTGGCATAAGGGTCAACCACTTCGTTGGTTCCCTTTGAATTGGTCACGGTATATGTATAGTATTTCCCGTCAAGATCTTCATTTACGGTATAGCTGTAGACCCCCTTTTCTCCCATTCTCATATCATAGGTAGCGAGAGGAGTCTTATCCGTCATATAGTCACCGGTATCGTAGATATTCAATACCATGCCCGTGCTGGTTGGTGCCCATACCTTGAAAGTCGTGGCACCAGGATTGTTTTCATTGTCAAAAGTAACTCCCAGGTCATCACCTGTATACGTGTACTTTTCATTAAATTCTTCTGTATCAAAATAATTAGTCAGCATCAGGTCAACCTCATTAATCCAGCTGTTGTCAAAGCGGTAACTGACAGTCACCACATCTGTTATGTTCAGTTCACGCTTGAGTGTCAGATTTGCCATTTTAAGAGAATCGTCAAATTCCTCCATGGTGAAGTCTTTGTAATCCTCACCGTTGATCTTGATGGCAAAGCGCGGTCTGTAAGCCTTGAAATCAGCCCTGATCGGCTTGAAATAGGCACTTACGGTATTGCCGTTTCTTAACATCGCATAGCTGATAATGGACTTGCAGGCATTCTCTTCGGAATCGAATACTGTCGCTTCCTGAGTGCGGACATAGACATTCTGAACACCGCCATTGCTCTGCGGCTGTACTTCTATTGATCTGTCACCGTCCGGATCCTTGGACCAGTTATCAGTTCTGACGATGAAACCTATCAGGTCAGTTCCCTTTCCTTCGGATATCACATTAAGATCAAGATCGGCATAGACACCGTAATCATCATAGCCGGTAAACCGATAGGCAGCACCGTTGCCGCCATTGGCCATATCCCATGCCCATACATTCCAGGGCTGGTAAACCTCACGGTTATTGCCGGTGTCATCGTTACGGCGGTAATGCAGACGGATTATCCTGGTATCTTCCAGAGGTCTGGAAGCATAATCAGTGTCATCCTTACTGTACCGGGCAATTACATTGCCGGCAGGTTCCAGGGAAATAGGAACATCATCCGGTCCCTCATCCTCTTTCTTACAACCGCCAAGTATCAGAGTAAGAAGCATCATTACTGCCAGTAACAGTATCAGAGATTTTCTTTTTCTCATCATCTTCTCCTCCTTTTAGAATCCGCTCATGTCAGCAAAGCCGCTGCGCAATACATCATCCTTGATGTCCGCTGACTGCTTTATGACATTGGAATCCCATTCGTTTAAATTCGTTATTTCATAACCCTTCGGGAAAATGGCGATCAGGAAACCGGTCATGCCGGTAGTATCAACCAGCATTACGCCATCCTTTATCTCATAATCCCTGCTCCATCTTCCCGGCATCCAGCTCCAGATATAGAGTTCATAGTCGCCATTGAGGTATGACGGATCAAGATTGAGAACATTGAAGCGGTCTTCAATTGTTTCCAGCTGTTTATAAGTGAAAGTCTGTTCAAAGACATTTATGCCCTTGCGCAGATAGACATGCAGATCCACCTTGCCGTCTGAGACATGGTCTTTCATATGTAAGGTGGTTTCATTGCTGATGTCAGTCTTTCCTGTTTTGTCATTATTGAACCAGTAATAGCCCTCATCATAGTTTTTGGCATTCATCGTCACTTCCAGATCATCGGTAAATGAACAGTCACGCTGTGATATTGTCAGTTGAGGATGAATGTCTTTGCTTCTGGTAATGACTGCTACCCCATTGGAATCAAACATGACTTTGGCAACGCCCTTGTCAATAACGACCTTGTTGCCGGTCAGGGCATCATAATAGTTGCCGCTTTCCATATGAGGCACTGCAACCTCAACTGTTTTCTGAGGTGTAATGTCTCCCAGATTGATGATCAGAACACCCTGATCATTATTCCCTATCTTTTCAACGATGTAGCATGTTCCATCGACTGATTCATAGCTTTCTGCGTCATAGAAACGGTTATGGAATCGGTTGGAAACCGCTACCCGTTCGCTTTCATAAGCATAGGAGCCGATCTTGCCTACTTCCAGGGCATCACTCGGACGGGCCAGATACAGTCCGCCCAGTCCTTTTTTAGCCGCTATTACTGCCCAGTATTTGGCTATTCTGATTGGCGTGTAATGGGTATTGGAACTGACATATTCGTCATGACTTTCCACCCAGGCAATCAGCTTAGTAGCATCATCGACCTTAAGAGTGGCATTAAGTATCATATTAGGATCCTTTTTGGACACGGCACTTTTATACTGAGAAGCAAAGCCATCGTCAGTTACTAGCATCATGGAAGTATAGTATGACAGCGGCCTGTTTGCCGGAGAATTCAGGATCTCTCCGTATACATACAGGTTTTTCCCGGTTTTCTTCTTATAATATTCCTTTGCCTTACCTACCGTGTTTTCCCAGAAATCACTGGCGTAGTCAGGGTCCTGGGAAGTTTCGATATGCTTGGCAGCATCAAAACGGAAACCATCAATTCCCGCATCGATGCACTCTTCTAACAATGCCAGGATCCTGCCCTGTACATAAGGATTGGCAGTATTGAGGTCAGGCAGATTGCCGTAAGGATAGTATTGTGTTTCAGCACCGCTTCCTCTGGCATTTTTATTGTGGTGGAAAGTCACACCGTTACCATCGGTATCTTCATTGCGGTTGGCATAGAGAACAGGTTCATAGTCCGCAACTGTTGCCATGACAGTTGGGGTGCCGTCTGCTTCCTTGCCTTCATCATCGGTAGTAGCCATATGATTGGCAACAATGTCAGCCAGAATGCAGATGTTGTATTTTTCCGCTTCCTGACACAGAGCCACCAAATCATCCTTGGATCCCAGCGATGACTTGTCACCGATGGAAAAGCTTAGCGGCTGGTAGAAAGCCCACCAGGCCGAGCCGCCGCTTTTCGGCTGCTGTACCGGCATGGTCAGGACATTCTTGAAACCGGCATTGGCTATGTTCTCCAGATTCTCACGGATCTGGTTATAGGTCCAGTTAAAAGCATGAAGAGTCAGACCGTCTTCGGCATTATCCGGCAGTCTGTCGGTATAGTTATCCGCAAAATCCTCATATTCTGACGGCTTGTTATCCCTGCAGGCGGTAAAGCTGCAGATCATAAGTACAGCCATCAGCAGACACAGTATTTTTTTCATTTTATTTCCTCCTTCCGGAATGATATTCCGGGGGACAATTACAAGAAAGGGCTTCACATAATGAGAAGCCCTGTCATTTAAGGTTAGGTATTTGAATTATTTCTTTTCAGCAGAAACGACTACTTCATCACCAAAGGTAATTGTTACAACATAAGTGCCATCTTCAGCAGCTACTAAGTTAGAGCCATCTGCAGCACCCCAGTTGTTGTCCCATGCGCTGTCAGCACGTACCTTGAATTCATCGCCGGCCTTTAATTCAACTTCAGCACTCCAGCTGTTGTTTTCGCCAGCTGTCATTGGGAAGTCTTCCTTGCCGCCCCATTCAGTCATTGAGCCGACAACACCGAACTGATGTTCAGATGGAACAAATTCAACGATCAGTTCCTGAGCCTGTCCATCTCTTGCTTCCTTCAGAACTAAGCCGATGCCATAGCCTGGAGTTGAAGCAGATGAAACTGAAGTATACTGAGCGATAACCAGAGTATACAGACCCGGAACGCCGATGCATGCAGGGTTGCTGGCCCATGAGAAACCGTATTCATCGTTTTCTTCCTGCCATACAGGCATGAATAAGGTATCTGGTGTTAATGATTCAGCATGAGCTGTCTTAGGGTCAGAGATCCACTGGTCTTCTGCATAAACCTTTGTGTCGCCATCAACGTCTACTGAGCACTGAGCAACCTTGAAGGCATTAGAGCCGTTTACTCTGTACAGCTTGCCGTCGATCAGAGCGTTTGTAGTCCAACCGGCATCGTTTACGCCTAATACTACATCGATAGTATACAGATACTTGATTTCCTTGCCGGAAAGAGTGTTATATAAAGCTTCGTTGATTGTCTTGACATCTTCAAGAGCAATTGGCTTTAAGGCTGATGCTTCATATAATGCGGTATCCTTACCGTTCCATCCATTCTGAGTTCCATCAGCTAATAAATACTGACCATGAGCAACCCATGCTGCATGTGTATCATCAGCTAAAGGCTTTGGTGCCGGTTTGCTGCAGGCAGCCATACCAAGTACCATAAGTACTGATAATAAAGCAACTAAAAATTTTTTCATTTCCTATCTCTCCTTCTTAATTTATTTAGAAATCTTTTGCTTCATATTAATGATATCACAAATATTTCACATGTTAAGAAAAAACGTTTTCCTAAAGTAAATTTTTCTTGTTTTTATTTGAATTCAGACACCATTCGGGCCATTTCAATGCTCAATTCCTACTTCACGGCAGTAATTCACCATGTTTTCGGCATATTTGGACGGTCCTCCCTTTTCCAGGGTAGATGGACCGGCTACCAATGAATCCGCCCCGGCCCGGACATACAGCTTTCCGTGTTCCGGAATGATGCTGCCATCGACCGTGATCTCGATCTTGTGATCGGCATGAGAGCAGATCTCCACCAGTCTTTCCAGTTTTTCAATGGCATTAGGTACCATTGGCTGACCGAAGAATCCCGGGTTGATGGAAAGAAAATTAACAAAGTCCAGAACCGGTAAAGCCTCTCGGACATATTCCATTGAAACACTCGGACTTAAGGCATATCCGGCCTTAAGGCCTTTCCGTTTCAGATTCTGTAACAGACGGTATGGCTGGGCACAGGTTTCCGGATGGAAACTGACACGGTCCCCTTCCCTCAATTCATAGTATTCGAGGATTCTTTCCGGATTATAGGCCATGCAGTGGACATCCAGAGGAATGTCAGTCAGACTGTGCCACAGTTTGGCTTCATCAGTACCCATGGCCAGATTAGGCACATAATGGCCATCCATGATGTCAAAATGCAACCCATCGGTCTTGGTCTCTTCAAAAGCTCTGACGTAATCCATTATCTCCCTGGGATCAAGAGCCCACAGTGAAGCGTAAAACTTGATTTTCTTCATCTTAATTCTCCTTCTTATATTCTTCCATGAAACGGCTGACGGCATCTTCCCAGTCACTCATTTCATCTTTAAATGTATCTTTATACAAAAGTGAGATCATCGCTGTATTCTTATGCCTGCGGGCAAATCTGATGGCAGCTGCCTGAGCCGGCTGCACCAGATCAGCTGAATATCCTGCCATGGTACACAGTTTTGAATAGAATTCATATCGGGAAGCCCGGCCCTTATTACAGATGTGGTAAGTTCCATAGTATTCGGTATTGGCCATTATCTCAATGGCTCTGGCCAGATCCCGGGTATAGGTGTTGGAACACCTCTGATTAACCGCAGCAGGAATGACCTCCCCTTTCCGCCATCTGGCAAACAGATTAAGAACCATGTTGGTCTCTATTTTTCCCTTCAGACCAAACAGCAGGCCTGTTCTGACAATGAAATGACGCTCACACAGTTCCTTTACTACCTGTTCACCCGCAAGCTTGCTGGCACCATATACATTGATCGGACCGACAGGGTCAAACTCGTGATAAGGTGTCTCCTTCTCGCCGTCAAAGACCGCATCCGTACTGATATATACCATTTTTGCCCCGAACATTCTGGCAGCTTGAGCTACATTTCTGGTAGCTACGGTGTTAGTCAGATAGGTTGTTTCCGGATCCTTTTCGGCTTCGTCAACATTTTTTATGGCTGCCGCATGCACTATTGCATCGGGGTGTATATCCCCAACAAGACGCACTACTGATTCCAGATCCCTTAGATCAAGCTGACTTCTGCCCTTCAGTCTTATGACCTCGTGACCTTTTGATTCAAACAGACCAGCGATCTCTTCACCGAGAAGACCGGAGGCACCGGTTACTATTACTTTCATATATAATTTCTCCTGACTTCAGTATACTACAGAAAAACAGACAGGGATTATCCTGTCTGTTATTTCTAACTGTAGATTCTGTCGAGCTTGCTGATGCAGTCAAACAGGAATCCAATGAACTTCTCTCTGTCAGCATCAACCAGTACTGTCTTAGGGTTTTTCAGTTCTCCCTGGTATCCTCTGGTATCCACTACTGTCATCCCGCGGCAGTATCTGCCATCGGTTTCGATGTATACCTCATATTCTTCGGCTTTGAAGAATTCCGGGTGAACCAGCCAGGTTACCGGAACGGCATCGAAGATGGCGGTTCTGTCCCAGCCGTTTCTGATGGCATAGCCCTGATAGAATTTCATCAGGTCATAGACAAAGCGGGAAACCTTGCCGCCTTCGGCAAACTTTTCTGTTTCAGTAAGCAGAATGCTGGCAGCATAGCAGACTTCCAGTGGAGCCATGACGACCTTGACACCTGAATCAAAGACGATCCTGGCGGCATCCGGATCATGGTAGATATTGAACTCGGCCTTGATCAGGGTATTGCCTCTGTTTACTCCACCGCCCATGATGGCGATGCAGTCGATCTTTTCTGCTAATTCAGGATAGGTCTTCAAGAACAGTCCCATGTTGGTCAATGGTCCTATGCATACCATCGTGACCTTTTCCTGGGCTTCCATCAGAGTCTTCTTCATGAACTCAATGGCATGCATGCCGGTAGGCTTACTGTGCGGTTCCGGGATTTGTGGACCATCCATGCCTGTTGCACCGTGTGCCTGCGGCTGGACATCCAGTTCCTTGACCAATGGAGTGGAATAC
>CAMOMM010000041.1 GCA_946619805.1 uncultured Bacillota bacterium
GTTCAGTAAGATCAACTTCAACTTTATATCTGTTCTTTAACTTGTTGACGATGACATCAATGTGCTGGTCACCGATACCGTATAATACCAGTTCTCTGGTCTCGGTATTGTTGACAACCTGGCAGGACAGATCTTCTTCACGGATCTTGGCCAGACCTGAAGACATCTTGTCTTCATCGTTCTTTGACTTAGGCCAGATAGCCTTTCCAAGCATGCCGCTTGGGAATACGATCTTAGGCATTTCAATCGGATTTGCCTTGGTAGCCAGTGTTTCATTGGTTTCGGAATACTGCAGCTTTAACAGGGCACCGATATCGCCAGCGTATAACTTGCTGACCTTTTCCTGGTTCTTGCCTCTGAGGACTACGATTGAACCGATCTTTTCGTTTTCACCCTGGTTGACGTTGAATGCCGGAGTTTCGGCAGTCAGAACACCGGAGATGACCTTGACTAATGAGATCTGAGCAAATGAGTCATTGATTGTCTTGAATACGAAGGCAACAAACGGTCCGTCAGGATCTACTTTGACTTCGATTTCCTCACCCTTGCCGTTTACAGCCTTGTAGCTGACCTTGTCAGCAGCTAAGGCATAGTTGCACAGAGCATCAAGCAATGTGTCGATGCCGACATACTTGGTTGCGCTTCCGCATAAGATAGGTCTGATGGTGCCATGCAGTAAGCCATTGCCCAGACCCTGAATGATTTCTTCATCAGTGAACGGTTCTTCCATTAAGAACTTTTCAGTCAAAGCGTCGTCAGTCATGGCAACTGCTTCGATCAGGATGCTGTAGGCTTCTTCAACCTTGTCAACAAGGTTTGCCGGAATATCGGCTTCCTTGCCGTTGATGACTGCCTTCTTTGACAGAACGTGTACAACACCTGTAACCTTACCGCCTTCAACTACCGGTAATACAACCGGAACAGCCTTGCAGCGTCTTTCCAGTTCAGCTACTACCTTGTCATAGTCGGCGTTTTCTTCATCACATCTGGTGACAAAGAAGAACAGAGGCATGTTTTTCTCAAGGCATGTACGGTATGCCTTCATGGTGCCTGATTCAACACCGTCCTTGGCAGAGACAACGATCAGAGCATTGTCAGCTACTGCCGTTGCGGCTACCTGTTCACCTGAGAAGTCCAGATAACCCGGGGTATCCAGGAAGTTGATCTTCTGGCCTTTCCATTCAACAGGAACTACATGTGAGTAAACTGACATTCCACGCTTAACTTCTTCGCTATCGCTATCAATAATACTGTTTCCATCTACTGATTTGCCAAAACGGTCAGTGATCTTATTATTGAAAAGGATCGATTCCAGAACTTCAGTTTTTCCTGAACCTGTATGTCCTAAGACAACAACGTTCTTAATGTTTTTTGTTTCGTAATCTTTCATTTCCCTTCTCCTTCTATCTTAATTGATCTTCTATATCCGGATTGTGATGTCTGGTCACATAGTAATCATATGCTCTTCTGCCATCACTATCTGTAATATCCTTATCTGCCCCATGCTGCAGTAACTGCTGCACCAGGATATCGTAGCCGGCATAGGCTACTCTCATCAGAGCCGTACAGCCCATTCTGTCCTGAACATTTACATCAGCCTTACGGGCCAGAAGCACGTCAATTACATTGATCGCACCGGCACTGCAGGCTTCCATCAGAGCGGTTCTGCCCTTGATGTCCTGCTGATTGATGTTGGCTCCGCTTCTTAACAGGGCTCGTACGATTCCTTCATACCCCATGAATGAAGCTCTCATCAGGGAAGTGCTTCCCTCTTCATCAGCTGCATTGACATCAGCACCCGCTTCTATCAGCATTTCCACTACTTCCTCATGGCCTTTCTTGGCCGCTCCCATGATCGGAGTCTTGAGGTTTTCGTCAACGGCGTTGACATCGGCCCCCGCATCCAGCAGCAGCTGAGTTACCTGCTTGCGCCCTCTTCTGGTACAGCGCATCAGAGCGGTTCTCTTTTCTTCATTTCTTACATCAACATCGATTCCGTCTGCCAGCATTGCCTTGACAACGTTGACATCGCCGACTGTTGCAGCCTCAAGGAATCTGTTCTCTAACTGACCCATGATGATCAACCTCCTGTCTTGGATCGTTAAGTTTTAAAAAGGTGCTCACAAAAAAGCACCTGAGAATTTCATGATATTAAATTAACCACCATCAAGGTGGCAAAATCCCCCAAAACATTACTGTCTTCGGATACATGTGATTCAGTAACAAAAATCTTCTTCATAACGTATTACCTGTCGATTAATCTGCTGAAAAATCCTCACCAATATTCTACTCATTTTTACTGTTTCGTGCAACCCTTATTATTGATTATTTACTGTCAATACTGCTACAATAAAGGTAATAAAAACGGAGGTATAAATAACAATGACTAATCCTGTTCTGGTAATTTTGGCTGCCGGTTTAGGCAGCAGATACGGCGGTTTGAAACAGATCGACGTCGTAGGCAACAACGGTGAGAGCATCATTGACTTCTCCATGTTTGACGCCATGAGAGCCGGCTTCAAGAAAGTCGTTCTGATCATCAGACCTGAACACGAAGAACTCTTTGACATCCAGATCGCCAACAAGATCAGACCGTTTATGGAAGTGGAATATGCTTTCCAGAGCGTTACTGACCTGCCTGAAGGCTTCAGCTGTCCGGAAGGAAGAACCAAACCTTGGGGAACTGTTCATGCCCTTCTGGCAACTAGAGGACATGTCGACGAACCATTTGCCATCATCAACGCTGACGACTTCTATGGCCGCGAAGCATTTGAGATCATGTACAGATTCCTGACCGAAAAAGTTGAAGACAACAAGTTCTCAATGGTCGGCTATCAGCTGTCCAATACCCTGACTGAAAACGGCACCGTAACCAGAGGTGTCTGTGATCTGGAAAACGGCTTCCTCTCCAAGATCGTGGAAACCAAGCAGATCAAGAAGGTCGGCGACGATGCCTATTCTGTAGATGATGAAGGAAATGAAACTCTGCTTCCTCCTGGATATGTATCAATGAATTTCTGGGGCTTCACCCCTGCCATCTATGACCTGATGGATGAAAAGTTTGTCAGATTCCTGGAAGGCAATATTGAAGTTCCTAAGTCAGAGTATGTAATCCCTACAGCCATCGGTGAACTGATCAACGAAGGAAAGATCAGTGTTGAGGTTCTGGGAACCAATGCAGAATGGTTCGGTGTAACCTATCCTCAGGATAAGGAAAACGTCATCAGAAAGATTGCTTCCTACAAGGTACAGGGCGAATACCCTTACGATCTCTGGAAGAAGTAATACGGATATAACAGTTAAAAAGCTCCGCGAGGAGCTTTTTTCTTTATCTTCAGTCAAGTATGACGATCTTATCGTGATCAAGTACAACGGCACAGCTGTAGAACCGTGATAAGGCATCGATCATGTAGTCCACATCCCTGGTGCCTCCGGTTTCAAAACATGAGTGCATGGCCAGCTGCGGCAATCCGATATCAACAGCCATTGAAGGAATGTTGAAACTGGCGATTGACGCCTGTGTACCCCCGCCTCTGACATCTGAACGGTTGGCAAAGAACTGATATGGAGCGTTGCCTCTTTCACACATTTCCTTCATCACCGCTTCAGATACGGCATCGGTGACATAACTCTGGGCAGCGTGTCTTTTTATGACTATTCCCTTATTCATGTAGCAGCGGTTACCCTGGTCGTAGTATTCAGGGTGATTCGGATGAACAGCGTGGGCATTGTCGGCGCTTACCATAAAGGAGTTGGACAGAATCGCTCTGATCCGGGCATCACCGTATGAGAATGAGGCAAATACTCTGGTGATGACATCCTGTAAGAAGGTAGAGCCCATTCCCTGTCTGGTCCTGCTGCCGACTTCCTCATTGTCAAAGACGGCAAATATATCCACTGCCCTGGCAGACTCTGATTTTCGGAAAGCCTGCAGAGAAGTATAGGCACATGCCAGATCATCCAGACGCGGGGCACTGATGAATTCCTGATCCTGACCCCAGATGTAGCCTGGTTCCCTCAGGTACATAAACAGATCGTAACTGATCACATCCTTCTTATCTATTCCCAGCTTGTCAGCGATCTTTTCATTCAGGAAGTCCCCTCCCTTTTCCAAACCGACCAGCGGGATCATATCAGTCTGCGGATTCCATTTGTATCCGCTGTTGATCTCACGGTTCTGATGAATGGCAACATTAGGGATCATGGCCAGATTCTCATCAAAGTCAATGAGCTTGCTGGTAAGAGTTCCGTTTTCCCTGACGATTACTCTTCCGGCAGCTGACAGCGGTCTGTCCAGCCATACCGGCAGAATCGCACCGCCATAAACCTCAACGTTCAGTCGGCTGTAGTGAGGATCGTTTAGATCTGCTACCGGCTTGATCTTGAATGTCGGTGAATCGGAATGTGAGGCAACGATGTTGATCGATCTGACCTGATCTGATTCAGGGACCTTGAAAGCTATGATACTGGTGTTGTTTCTTTTTACATAATAACTGTGATTATCTTCTATCTTCCAGTTTTCATTTTCATAAAGTTCAGTGAAGCCATCTTCCTGCAGCTGTTTTTCCATTAAGGCAACAGCATGAAAGACACTATGGCATCCATTAAGAAACTCAACCATTTTTTCAGCATTACTCATTTGTTTTCTCCTTTCTGGCGGCAACCAGCACGCCATCTCCTATCTTAAGATAAGTGCACCGGTAATCCGGATTGCTCATCATCTTTTTAACAAATTCATCCAGTTTTTCGACCAGCGGTTTCAAACGGCGTGATCTGATCAGTTCCGGATGTTCAATGAAACCATGAAACCAGACATCATCAATAATGAAATATCCGGCAGGATTGAGATTCTTTTCAAATCTTTCAAACAGCCGCTGGTTATGCGCCTTAGGCCCGTCAAGAAAGATGACATCAAATTTCTCATCCGTTTCGTATTCCCTGGCATTGGTCAGGATGGCATTGATCCTGTCAGAGAAACCGCACTTTTCAATATTGTCCCTGGCCTGGCGGTATCTTTCCTCATCCTGCTCCAAAGTCATTATTTTCAGCTGTGGGTTATGATGAGCCATCATGATCGAACTGTAGCCGACAGCCGTACCGACTTCCAGCAGTGTTCTGATCTGATGCTTCTGAAGGAAATCACACAGATAATCCAACCCTTCATCCTCCATTATGGGAACCCTCTCCCGCAATGCCTTTTCCTTTATTTCCGCAATGATCTGTTCACGCGTCATGTCTGTATTGTATACCATGTTTACCTGCCCTTCAATTGATCAGTCCGTCAGCTCAGCCAGTGAAAAATCAATGGCCTTGCGCAGCTGATCAAGTGATATTTCCACCTGAAAGCCGATCTTTCCGGCTGAGAAGATGATGGTGTCAAACAGAATGGCTGATTCATCTATCGTAGTGGTAAAGAACTTCTTCATTCCTATCGGTGAACAGCCGCCATGTATATATCCCGTTAAAGGAAGCAGCTCTCTGCTTTTTATCATTTCAATGCTCTTTTCGCCTACGGCCTTAGCCGCTTTTTTCAGATTGAGTTCACTGCTTACGGGTATGACGAAAACGTAATGTTCATGACTGGCTCCGACGGTTACCAGAGTCTTGAACACTTTTTCGGGATCTTCGCCGATTAATTCAGCCACCTGAGTACCGCTTAATGCCGTATCAGCCGGATAGGTGTGCTCCCCGAACTGAATATCCAGTGAGTCAAGCAGACGCATGACATTGGTTCTTTCCTTTTTCATCTTATCTTCACCCTTGTATAATAGATCTCATCGTCTTCATGGTCGATCCAGGCTCCATTGGCCAGCATCGCCTTCAGAGAAGCCGTGTTATATCGGAAGCATGACATGTATACGGTATCTTCCCTGACAATGTCTTTGGCCTTTTCCAGGGTCAGCTTAAGCCCATTGGTGCCATAATGACGGTTGCGGAACTCTCTGATGATTCCAAAGCCGATGTGCCCGCTTCCTTCACTGAGGACCTCATTGAGATAATGTCTGATCTTAAACAGACCGACAACCGTATCGTCATCCCACAGGAAGAAATAGCTCTGGGGAACATGGCCGGGTTTCAGGTTTACTCCTCTGCCTTCATTCAGCATCCGGGGAATGCCCAGTCTGCAGAAAGCGGCATAGCTCATCAGTGCAAAACGGTTTTCAAAGCCGTTTTCAAACAGAGGCATCTTTCTTATTGCCTCGTAAAGCTTTTCTGAATCCTGTTGACACGGTTCCCTTAATTCCAGCATTGCCATTCTCCTTTTTCCATTCTAAACCAAAACAGAAAAAAACGACAGTTTACTCTGCCGTTTCATCATCATCGATCCGTTTTCTGACATTTTTATATCGCAGATAATCGTTGGAATTCCAGTAATTCCTTACCATTGTCACTCTCGTTAACAGACTGGAGATGATCTCCCTGCTGTAACGGCTTACTGTTTCCGGAGCATTGGTAGCATCCAGACTAAAGGAATTTGCGGCCACATCATAGGAGAATTCTATGTATCCGAAGCCTTTTTCCCTGATTTCCTGCTGAAACTGTTCATCAGAAATGTTAAGGAGCATTCTTCCCCAGATCCTGCGGTTTTCTTCCCATTTAAGCTCCTGCTGTATCAGAATGTCATCCATTTTTCACCTCTGTGTCCCATTGGAACAGCTTGTGAATATAATGTCATACTTTTACAGTGCTGGCAAGAAATATGCCCTGAGCCTACTTTATGACACTGTGGTAATGGATATGCCCTATTTCATACGGCAGAACGACCTCGCGGCCTTTTCCTTCCGTTCTCAATCGGACGATCTCATCAATAGCCCGGGCACCCAGCTGATAGAAATCCTGTCTGACCGTCAGAATGGAACTGCTGACATATCCCAGCAGTCTGATGCCGTCAAAGCCGGAAATACGGCGGGTCACCCCCAGTTTCTGGCAGGCTTTTCTGACACCTATGGCCATCAGGTCACTGGCACATACTACCGTATCGCAATCCGGGATGAACTTCATGGCTTCCTCAAAAGCCTTTGATTCCGAGAAATCACACTGAATGATCTGTAACCCGAAATCCCTTTCCTTTTTAAGATCCATGATTCCCTGCAGACGCAGATCAGTTACATAGCCGTTATCCTTGCCGGAAAGATAGATCACACGGTCATGGTCCATTATGATCTGATCAGCCACGTCATGCTGAGCTTTCCTGTGGTCAACAGAAATACATGAAATATTATCCCTTACGATCGGAGCATCGATTACAGCGAAGCGGAATTCATCGTCTTCCATCATATCAAGCATTCTGCTGTCATCCTTATTAAGTCCGAACACGGCAATGGAATCAACGGAAAGCGACCTGAAAAAGGCACGGCAGTCCTGTCCCTTAAGAGCATCCAGGGTTTCGTTATAAACGGTTACCGCTCCGATACCCAGTTCACGGGCCCTGTCCAGAGCCCCCAGAACATACAGCATGTTGATCTCATCGATCTGCTGGAACTTGTCGTTAATGTAGAGATAGATGGCTATCTTTCTGGCGCCTTTGCTGGATAAGGTACTGGCAGCGCTGTTAGGTATGTATCTCAGTTCCTTTACTGCATCCAGAACCTTGTTTCTGGTGGTTTCGGATATGCTTCCATATCCC
>CAMOMM010000042.1 GCA_946619805.1 uncultured Bacillota bacterium
GGCTGGTAAATGATGATTACAGTGACGTTGCCTTTATCTGCGTGGCTCCTGATATGCCGGGCGCCATGGAATGGATCAGATACGTATCTTCCCGCGGCATCATTCCGGAAATCGGCTATACCAAGTGTACGGCTGAACAGGTAATTGAAGCCGCAGACAACGGTCTTGGTACCTGCTCACACATTTTCAATGGATATGTACCGATGCATCACCGTGATTCTTCCGCCGTTGCCGGTATCATGCTTGATGACAGAATAAAGGCCCAGATAACCATGGATGGCTATCATGTAGCCCCAGCCTGGGTCAAGCTGGTAATCAAGGCCAAGGGAATTGAGAACTGCTATGGAATAACCGATCTGTCAAGTGTATCCGGCCTGCCTGATGGTGAAAACATTCTGCCTGACGGTACTGTCGTTGTTACAAAAGACGGGTTCAACTGGAGGACAGACGGACACATTCTCAGCGGCAACAATACAATGAATCAGATAATGTACCGCGCCCATAATGCAGTAGGGTTAAGCAGAGAACAGGTCGGACTTCTGTATACCGAAAACCCGGCCAGCTGTCTGAAAATCACTGACCGAGGTAAAATTGAAGTTGGCCGCAAGAGTGATTTTGTCATCATGGACGTTGATTACAATGTCATAAAGACCATCATAAACGGTCAGATCTTCTATCAGAAATAATCAAAAGCCAGTATCCTGATTGAATACTGGCTTTTTAATGTATCTTACCAGCCTGGACGTCCGCCACCCGGGCCTCCACCGGGACCGCCCTGGCCGCCCCAGCCTGACTGGTCTCCCGGGCCCATACCGCCGCCACCGAACTGATTGGTCATCTGAGTTACCTGGGAACCGTTGACGATAACTGTACCGCCATTGATCTGTCCCTGACCGTCATAGTCAAAAGGTGACTGGGCTGAAATGGTAATGTATCCGCCGTTAATGAACAGGTTGCCGTTGGAATCAAGAGCATCTGTATCGCCCTGACCCATGTTAACGGTCAGAACACCGTCATTAATGGTAATTGTCGGGGTGATTCCCGAAACCTTCTGAGCGGCATTTATACCGTCGTCAGAGGCATTAACAGTGATGTCTCCGCCATTTACGGTTACAACGGTTGCTTCCAGACCTTCAGCCGAATTGATCACGATCGTACCGTCATTGATTTCCAGAGTATGATCGGCATGGATCGCATCATCCCCGGCTTTGATGGAGATCTCGCCGCCGTTGATAACGATGATGTTGTCGCTGTGCAGGCCGTCTTCGGTAACGGTGAGGGAAATGACACCGCTGTCAATGATGACTGCCTGGGTTGCCTGTAATCCTTTGTCACCGGTACTGGCTGTAACTGTTGAACCGTTAACGTAGATGAATCCCTTGGCTGTGTCTTCGTCATTGTCAGCCTTGATACCATCGGTACCGGCTTTAACGTTTACAGTAGAATTGACCAGTTTGACGGCGTCATTTACATTTATCGCAGTCTTGACAGCAGTAACCTTTACGGTTGCCCCGGCAATTGTCAGCTCGTCTTTGCAGACGATACCGTGCTTGTAATTGCCATTGACAGTCAGAGATCCTGTTCCGTTTATCGTTAGGTCATCCTTGCTGAAGATGGTACCGTCAACTTCGGAATCGTCATATGTGACACTGTAAGATGACCCGTCGGAGAGGGTATTTACCGTGTTGTCAGCCAGGGTGATGAAGACTTTATCAGCCTGTCCTACAATGATTGCCGCATTCTGATCAGCTGTAAGAGAAAGATTGTTAAGGATCAGCTGAACCTTAGAGTCACTGTCAGCCTCGACAAGTACGGTTCCTGAACCGTTACCTGAGAGGACATAAGTACCTGCAGAGGTGATCTTTACGGTATTGTCAGTTACTGTAATGCCGCTTCCGGTAAAAGTAATGTCATTTCCGGAGAAACTGACTGTTCCGGTTATTTCATCGTAGCTGGCGGTAAGATCACGCTTGCTTACTGATGTATCATACTCGACACCGTTAAAGGTGAAAGTATCTCTAAGGTCAGTATTTTCTGTTTCTGAGACACTGATACTGACGTTTTCAACAGGAACAGATGGCTCTGTTTCTGTCTGTATTTCCGTTAATGTGTTGTTTTCTACAGTGTTTCCGGTATTTTCGTTGCCGGCTTTTGCGCCACATCCTGTCAAAAGGAGAGCTGCCAGCAATATCGTTAATGCTTTTTTCATATTACTCACTCACCTCCGGGAATACTCCCAAACTGATTTCCAGATTGCTGTTTCTGATACGCAGCTCGTTGATGAAATTCTGGATATCATTTCTGTCTTTTAATACTATATCATATGTCAGCTTGTAAAGGCTTCCCATATTTGTTGTTCTTACTGTTAATAATTCGCTGCTTACCGTGTATCTGTCCATCAGATCGGTTAATTCTTCAGCATAGTTCATTGATTCAGGGCAGGTGATCTTTAATTCCTGATGTACCTGTCCAAGCTGTCCTTCAAGCTTATGAAATACTGTCATGATGATGCAGACAATCAGGGTAAACAGAGTGGCAAAGCCGATGTATCCGATTGAAGTAGCCAGACCTATGGTTACGGCTACAAAGATCATCAGAATGTCTTCAGCCTTGTACTGCATGCTTCTGAATCTGACTAATCCAAATGCCCCGGCTACGGCAACACCGGTACCGACATTGCCATTGACCATCATGATGACTGTCTGGGCAACTACCGGCATCAGGATAAGAGTCATCTGATAGCTCGGATTGCTTTTGGTAAGACGGGCTTGAAGTATGGCAAGGATCGTTCCTAAAATGACTGATGCAGCTGTACAGATGAGGAATACCTGTAATGTGATTGTTGATGTGTATATTGATGTGAATAACTGTTCAAACATGTTTTTACCCCTTTCATAATTCTGTTTGTATAGATCTGACCGTATTTGGAGAAATTGCCCGGATAGATACCGAGTTCATCGAGCCGGCTTGCCAGCCACAGTTCCATGGAGTTGAGACATTTGATCTCCATAATGATGGTATCCTTATCGGTAAGCTTTTCCTCAGGTTCACTGTTTTTCAGGATCAGATTATTCAGAGAATAGCTGATATCATAATCGAATGTGATCCTTACTGAAGGATCGGCCATACTTACATAACAGTCACGCTGATATCTTATAAGTACTCTTGGCTTGAGATCTTCATTTCTGCTGAATAAGTAATCTATTTCCTTCATTATCTGACTGTCGCATGTTTTATTCTGGAACAGCAGATAATTCATGGCATTGCGGTAACTGAGGGCCTGTCTTCTCTTGTATGTTACTCCCAGATATTTCTTCTTAAGTTCCAGGAATACTTCGGAGTTGTCGTCATGAATTCCATAGCTTCTTAATCTGAGCTTTTCACGGTACCCGTTACCGTCCAGGGAACCTCTGACCAGCTTATAGTCATCTGTGTCAAAGTAGATGCTGGAAATGTCGCTGTGCGGATACATGTCGGGTTCGATCCTTGAACTGATCTTTTCCATCAGCTGTTCATATTGTCTCTTTGTCAGAACATATTTGGATTCGACTCTTTCAAAAATTGACTGATAATCCATATTGGCTACCTCCTTTACGAGCTTAATTATAGGTAACGAAAATAGAGATTCTATGAATCAAATGTGAAGAAAAATAAATTCTCTGTGAAGATTTGGTGATTGAGTTTTTTGTTATCTGACTGTATAATCTTTATTTGTGAGGGATTAACATGGTTACTTTGAAATTAGCAAAACCTAATAATGCCAAGGAACTCGGGATTCTGTTCAACGAGTGTTTTACGGTATATCACGGGTGTGACACTGAAGGATATACAGTTGAGGAATGTACTGAATACTTCCGTAACCGTAAATGCCGTGATACCGTTATCGGTATTTATGATGGAAACATCATTGGGTTCTGTACTTTCGGCAAGGCGGAAGATGAATATTTCAGAGATGCCGGATGCGTCGAGTACATAATGGTAAAGAAGGAATACCAGAGACTTGGCGATGGCAGAAGAATTCTTCACGAAGCAATCAGACAGCTACGCCGCCAGGAATACAGCCGGGTAATGTGCTGGCTGGACAGTGAAAATGAAGATGCTGTCGGCTTCTTCAAGGCCCTGGGCTTTATTTTCACGGGTGAGGAGAAGAAAGACGGGGAACTTACCCTGCAGAAATACTTCAGAACAATATAAAGGCTGTAATGGCCTTTTCGCTTGTTATGATTTGACAATGAATCACAACAGGACTTATTATATATACATTGAAAAAGGAGTTGATGTTTCAATATGGATCCGCTTTCGTGGACTTTGACTAATGCAGATGTGACCCTGCCGGATAAAGGGGTAATGGGTTATGTACTTCTTCTGATCGGACTTATTGCCGTTAATGCGTATTTTGCAGCCAGTGAGCTGGCAATTGTTTCGCTTAATGATGCCAAACTGGAAAAGATGGCTCAGGAGGGAAACAGAAAGGCCAAAACATTGTTTGCCATGACAAGTCAGCCGACAACTTTTCTGTCAACCATTCAGATCGGTGTAACACTGTCAGGATTTCTGTCAAGTGCTGTTGCCGCTGATACCTTCGCTGACTACATTGTGTATTTATTCAGGAATTTATCTGTTGATCTATCAATAGTTAGAATAATATCCATCTTTGTCATTACCTTGCTGCTGTCATTTCTGACGCTTGTTTTCGGCGAACTTTTGCCAAAGAGAATAGCCATCAGAGATCCGGAAAAAGTTGCATTCGCAGTCTGTGGTTCACTTAAGTTTTTCTATTCTGCTTTCAAGCCGCTGGTCTGGCTGGTATCAAAGACCGTAAATGCCGTAGCCAACGCTTTCGGTATCAAGGAGACTGACAATCAGTCTGAATATACCGAAGAAGAGATAAGGATCCTGGTAGATGCCGGCAATGAGAAAGGTCTCATTGAAACCGAGCGGAAGGAAATGATCAACAATGTTTTTGAGTTTAATGACCGTACCGTCGGTGAGATCATGACTCACAGAACCGACATGGAAGCTCTGGAACTGACGGAGAACCTCAATGAAGTATTCAAGCGGTTCAACGAATCCGGACACTCCCGTATCCCGGTATATGATAAAGACATTGATGACATCGTCGGCATGCTTTATGTAAAGGACCTGCTGGAACTGTTCGTTGATGAAAAGAAGAGGGAAAAGTTCACGATCCGGAATTACATGCGTGAGCCGATGTTCGTATATGAAAACCTGAAATGCGATGATCTGTTTGATGAATTCCAGAAAACCAAGGTTCAGGTTGCCATCGTTCTTGATGAATATGGCGGAACCTACGGTATCGTTTCAATGGAAGATTTGCTGGAGTCCATCGTCGGTGACATTCAGGATGAATTTGACGATGAGGAACAGGAGTTCCAGGAACTTACGGAAAACCACTTCATCGTTGACGGTGCTGCAATCATTGATGATGTCAGCAAGCTCATTGGCGTTGAACTGGATGACAGCATGAATGACACGATCGGCGGACTGGTAATGGACAGACTGGGGTATGTTCCGGAAGAGGATGAACATCCAAGCGTTACCATCGGCAATGCAACATTTACCATCAAATCCATGGATGAAAGATCCATTGACAAGATCGATGTGGTCATCGTGCCTGAGGAAAAGAAAGAAGAGAACTGAGTTTCTCTTTTTTTTCGATTTTCAGCGTTTTAAAGAATATATATAATACAGCCGTTACAATGTGAAAAAAGCCAGCGAAAAAACAAATTATTTTTGTTGCAAAGTAAGGGCAAATGTGGTTTTATAATACTAGTAACTTTGAAGACGGTACTGTGATGCCGACAAGTTCGATGACATTTTTCATGCGAAATGTAACAGGGTCTTGTCGTGCACAAGACCCTTTTTTCCGGAGGATGTATGGAGTTTAAAGCCAAGATCATGAGTAAGGAAGACGTTGAAAGAACACTGGTCAGACTTGCTCACCAGATTATTGAAAAAAACAAAGGCACGGAAAACCTCTGTTTTGTCGGTATTAAGACAAGAGGAGTCCCACTGGCTGAAAGACTTGCTCAAAATGTCTTTAAGATCGAAGGCAGCCGTATTCCTGTCGGAACACTGGACATTACACTTTACCGTGATGACTTATCCAAGATAAACATTGATCCCGTCATTAATCAGACCTGTATTTCTTTTCCAATTGATGGAAAGACGGTTGTTCTGGTTGATGACGTTATTTTTACCGGCCGCACGGTCAGAGCGGCACTTGATGCCCTGGTAGAAGTAGGCAGGGCAGCAAAGATACAGCTTTGTGTCCTGATTGACAGAGGACATACCGAACTGCCTATAAAGGCAAATTACGTTGGCAAGAACATCCCGACATCACTGGATGAAGTTGTTTCCGTCAGGCTTGAGGAAACCGACGGTGTAACGGATGTCTGCATAAATCAAATTTAAAAGGGGGAAGAGATTTATGACTTCAAAGAAAGATTCTTACGGCTATCTGCCAGAAGAAAAACCTGAATTAGGGAAATTGCTCGTTTACGCTTTACAGCAGGTTATCGTAATGTTCCCGGCAACGATCACCGTTGCCCTGATCACAGGTTTCCAGGTATCAACAACAATTTTCGCTTCAGGATTGGCAACATTATGCTTCATCTTGATCACAGGCAAGAGAATTCCATTATACTATGGATCAAGCTTTGCCTATCTGGCAGCTGTCAGTTCCATGGCCATGGCTGAAGGAACAGCTGATCAGATCGCTCAGTGGAACGCAACCGGCATCTTACCGGCAGAACTGATCTCCAAGGCACAGTTCGGTATCATCATGAGCGGCTTCGTTTCAATCGCTGCCGGCTTATTAGTAAAGAAATTCGGTAAGGACACAATTGAAAAGATCCTGCCTGCTTCAATCACCGGACCTGTCTCAATGATCATTGGTCTGACCTTGGCTGGAAACGCCTTAGGCGATGCCGTATCATCTGATGGCAGTTCAGTAGGAACAGCCTGGCTGATCGTATCATTAGTTACCTTATTATCAACAATATTCTTCTCAAAATATCTCAAGGGATTCTTAGGACAGATCCCATTACTGTTAGGCGCTGCCTGCGGATGTATTGCCGCTGCACTGTTCTATGCAGGTGGAATCAACCTGTTCAGATCAATCTCTGATGAATCATTAAATTCACTGGCAAGTTTCGGCCCATTCGCCATTCCGGCCTTCACACTGCCTAAGTTCTCACTGAACGCCTTAGTAGGCATCATGCCAATTGCCATTGCCACTATTCCTGAATCTACAGCACATATGTATCAGCTGGACATCTATGTAAATGACGTTGCCAAGAAGAAAGGCAAGAAGATGGATTACAGCCTGATCGATCTGCTCGACATCAACCTGATCGGTGACGGTATCTGTGACATGGTTGCCGGTGTAATCGGCGGTCCTGCTGGAACAAACTACGGTGAAAACATTTCAACAATGGCAATCACCAAGGTCTTCTCAGTTCCTGTATTAATGGCTGCATCAGTAATCGCCATGATCGTTGCCTGCTTTACACCGCTTA
>CAMOMM010000043.1 GCA_946619805.1 uncultured Bacillota bacterium
ATCAGGTCATCTTCACTTTCAACCAGGGCACTGGCCAGCTTGTTAAGACCGTCAGTTGTGCTGTTTACATAGAAACAGGTATAAACATCCGGATCAGCATTGAGGAACTTCAGGACGGTATCACGGGTTTCATTGTAAATGTCAGTTGAATGGTTTGACTTCTGAGAGAAGCCGCGTCCGATTGAACCGTACATCTTCATTTCAGCATCGACCTTATCCATGACAGGAACCAGAGATGGGGTCGTGGCAGCGTTGTCAAAGTTGATCAGCGGCTGCTTGGTTCCGTCAGGCAGTTCAACGTTTTCATCAACACCGACAACATAATTGCGGATGTTGTCAATGGTATAGACTACTTCCTCAGGTGTTGGCTCAGGAGTCGGTTCAGGTGTTGGGGTCGGCTGTGGATCAACAGGTTTTGTACAGCCTGCAATCAGGGTGCAGCATGTTAATACTGCCAGTAAAATGCTTAACAGTTTTATGCATGTTGGTTTCATATATTAGTCTCCTTCTTAATTACTTTTTTTTATTATATATTTTATTCAATATCATAAACAATATCTCTTCAGGAATCAGTAAAAAAGAAGTGATCATCACAATCACTTCTTTGTTTTCTGTTCTTTTCCGTTTAATGTCTTATTCTACTTGGAAGGTGTAACCTTTGTCATGTGGACGTTAGGTACGTTGTACCAGTACAGGAAGCCTTCAATGTCAACTACGTCACCGATCTTCAGACCTTCAACAGCCTTGTATACATCAGTATTGTTATCGCAGAGATAGAATTCAACGCAGAATTCATATTCCTTGCCATCCTTGTCGAACTTGACATAGAGGTCATCGGTCTTGTTTTCAGCGTTCTTGTATTCGAATGCCTTTCCATTGCCGTAATCCTTGACTGTCAGTCCCTTCATTGAAATGAACAGGTTCATCTTGTCTTCAAGCTTGTCTGTACCTAACAGACTGGTAACATCCAACGGCTTGGCAACATACTTTCCATCCAGGATCTCGTATGTTGCATCGATGATTTCAACTTCACCAGCCCAGGTTGACTTCTGACCTTTTACTCTGATCTTGGTGCCTTGGGTCAGCTTATTGTACTCTTCTTCAGAACAAGGCATTCCATACAGGAAATATCCGCCTTCACCGTCCTGAGTATAGAAAGTTCCGGCGTTGTCCCACCAGCCCTGCTTAGCCTGTACATAAGTTTCAATGGTAACTTCTGTATCATCCTTGGCAGCAACAAACTCAGCATAGGTCATGACGCCTTCGCTCTTTTTATTAGGATCTTCCTTCTTGCATCCAGCGAAGCTGAATAACATTGTCAGTGCTAATAATGCGATTAAAAGTTTTTTCATTTTCCCTCTCCTTCACTTTGGAAACATAACCATTATATACTTTAAGCCCTCAAATCTCAACAAAACAGAAATGAGTTGCTAGGAAGCATTTTTGCGTCTTTCCTTTAACCAGCCATAACCGGCAACAATACCCAGGCTGACCCACACTGCACCCAGTACCGTCAACAGGATAACAGCTGTCTGAGGTAACGGACCCAGGTCTGTTTTTTCGGCTGAAGTGTTGTTGAGCTGGTCAAGACGGTAGAGTGATGTGACATCACTGTAGAGTTTCTTCATGAAGGCATCATCTACTGTCTGCCCTCTTCTGACCCCCTTGGTCACATTTTCAATCAGCTGTCCAGCCGCATCTCTTAAGGAAGCTGAACCGTTAAATACCGGTGTTACAAAGGTATTGTCCGTATTGTTTATCAGTAATTCCGTAGCTTCGATCTTTACCCTGTAGTGATCTTCGTTGTCCGTACCTTTTAGAGAAAGATACTGCTGATACTCATCAGTCTTTCTGGCCTTTTCCGTTACCGGAACATAGCCTTCCGTTTCCGCATAGGCTATCTGGACCTCATTGGTCAGCAGATATTGGGCAAACAGCCAGGAAGCCAGTACTTCCTGCGGATCTTTCTTGTTGAAAACACAGATGCTTGGTCCCTGCGAGATCATCTGCGGATGTTCAGGATCAAACTGCGGCACTGTCATTACAGCCGTTTCAAAATCCACCAGATTTTCCTCGCTGATATCCAATAGCGGTGCCTCGCTGCCCATCCAGGTACTTCCGGCCGTGGAGTCTATTGCGAAAATGCACTGGCCGGCATTAAGGAAGTTAGCCGGGTAGCTGGAAATCTTGAAGGTCGAGAATGCACCCAGTTCCACATGGTGGACCAGATCATAAAGAAGCTGTTCAGTCACATCATTGAAGATCTGTATTTCACCATCAGGGCTGGAATATCCGGCATTTTTCTGCCTGAGCATCTGGATCATCATGTTATCCGTACTCTTGTAAATAAACGGTATCATGACTTTCTGTCCATTGACCAGGTAATTACCTTCTTCATCCTTGGCCGTAGCAGCGTCGGCCACTTCCCAGACAAAATCCCATGTCAGCTTTTCCGGAAGTCTGAAGCCCAGCTTTTCAACATAGGTCTTGTTGATGTAGCAAGCTTCTGTAGAGCGCATGTACGGTATTGCATAATAATGGCCGTCAATTATCCCCTCGTTGAGGAATTTGGCTATTACTTCATCCTTTGACGGTGAATCAAACAGAAGCTTCTTGCCGCCTAACCCATAATCAGGTTCCACCAGCAGGTCATCCAGCGGAACAACCGTGTTGATGCCGGTAAGATAGGTAGCGATATGGTCCGGGTAAGTGATGCAGACATTAGGTGTGGTATTGGTGGCAATATTGGTTATGACATCGTTGTAGATACGCCCGTAGTCCGTATACAGACGGATGTTTACATGAATGTTAGGATACAGTTTCTGAAATTCATCTATCGCCTGTACATATATCCGGGACTGAGTCTTGTTGGTATCGTTTTTAGCCCAGAATGTGAGCTCATATTCTCTTGAGGTGTCGAAGTCTTCCGGCATTTCGAAGGCAGCCAGGCCTTTGGAACCGTGACAGCCTGTCAAAACTGATAATAACGACAGTGAGCATAAGATAACGGTAATAAGTCTTTTCATCCCTTAGTACCTCCTCTGGAAACGCCTTCCATGATCTTCTTGTGGAATATCAGAAACAGAATGATCAGCGGTATGGAAATAACCACTACTGCCGCCATCATGGCCGGGATGTTTTCCCTGCCCATGCCGTTCTCTCTGATTTCCTGAATACCGTTGGATACCAAAAACAATGCAGCATCATCGGTTATCAATCTTGGCCAGACGTAGGAGTTCCAGCATTCAATGATTTTAAGTATCGTGACCGTGACAATGGTCGGACGGCAGATCGGGATAAGGACCTTGAACAGGAATTTCAGATCGCTGGTTCCGTCAACTTTGGCTGCCTTGTACAGTTCATCAGGAACCTGGGCAAAGTTTTCCTTCAGCAGATAGATGTAGAATACCGAGGTAATGGACGGCAGGATAAGTCCCCAGAAGGTATTGCGCATGTTCCAGTTGGTAATGGTGACAAAGTTGGTTATGACGACCAGTTCGTTAGGTATCATCATAAGAGCCAGGAAACCGGCAAACACCAGGTCTCTGCCTCTGAATTCAAGCTTGCTGAAGGCAAAGGCCGCAAAGGTGATGACGATCAGCATCAGAGCCGTAGTTGCCAGAGTAAAGATGACCGTATTGCCAAGGTATTTCAATAACGGCACAGCCGTGAAGACATCAATGTAGTTCTGAATGGTCGGCTGCAGAGTAAAGAACTTAGGTATGTATTCCGAACTGTAGGAACCGTAGCTCTTGATGGAGGTAAGTACCATCCAGTAGAACGGGAACAGGACGATCAGAGCCCATAAAACCAGAGCGGAATAAACAAGGATGTTCTTGATCTTACGGCGCCTTGCCGCTGTCTTTTCTATCTTTTCATAATCGAGATTCTGATCCATGTTGTCACCTCTAGTAATGAACGTGCTTTTTGCTTACCAGCAGGTTGATGCAGGTAATTGACAGCACGATCGCAAACAGTATGATGGCTGCTGCGGAAGCATAGGATGGATAACCGCCGCTGTTTCCATACAGCATGTCATAGACATAGCCTACAATGGTATTCATGCCGGCAGCATTGAGATCTGTGCCAAACAGAGCTACTGCATCGCTGTAGGCCTTGAAGGCACCGATGAAGCCGGTGATGACCAGATAAAAGATCATTGGTGAAATCATCGGAATGGTTATTTTGTAGAAGATACGGAACGGTGAAGTTCCATCGACTTTTGCGGCATTGTAAAGGTTCTGATCAACACTGGCTAAAGCACTGGTAAGGATCAGCACCTTGAAAGGCAGTACTACCCATATCGTATAGAAGCACAGCACAAACATCTTGGCCCAGTATGGCCCGTCAATGAAGTCAATGCTTTCACCGCCAAACCGGTTGATCAGCAGATTTATCATGCCTTCGGTATAGGCCGTCTTCTTAAACAGAATCATGAAGACCAGACCGACTGCCAGTGTATTGGTTACATATGGCAGGAAATATATCGTCTGGAACAGATCCTTCAGCTTTTCAATTGAATTAAGAGCCAGCGAAATCAGCAGAGCCAGCCCCGTGGACAGAGGTACGGTTATCAAGACCAGTATGATGGTGTTTTTCACTGCCTGCAGGAAATAGGTGTCGTGAAGAACATAGCTGAAGTTGTACATTCCCACCCCAAAGTAAGTCTGGGATGCTGAATTATAGCCTTCTTCAAGGGAATAGACAAAGACGTCTATCAATGGATAGACCATGAATATTCCCAGAAAGATAATTGCGGGCAGCAGGTACAGCCAGCCTTTCAGTTCCTTTCTCTTCATCTGAGAACCCCTTCCTCAAAATAAAGGCGTTTCTGATCTTCTTTGCTGAAGAGATGAACTTTATATGGTTTCAGGGAGAATCTGACTTCCTTGCCGGATGTATCGACCCTGTTTTCAGCACTTATGATCGAACGTACAGAAACACCGGTCATATTGTCATTGAAGGATACCACACTGGTATCTCTTCCCATGACTTCCACTGCACTTAAACGGCAGTGTAACGGTCCGTTTTCATCCAGAATAAAGCCTTCCGGACGTATTCCCGCATACACTTCCTGATCACTGATGCCGGTGGTCTTTAACACCTTGTCTTCACCTATGTACAGCCAGCCGTTTTCCACTCTGCCGTTAAAGGTATTGATCTGCGGGGTGCCTAGAAACTGAGCGACAAACAGATTGCATGGATCATCATAGACATCCTGCGGTTTGCCTATCTGATTTACGACCCCATCCTTCATGACAATGATGAGATCTGAAATGCTCATGGCCTCTTCCTGGTCATGAGTAACGAAGATGGTCGTAACTCCTGTTTCCGTCTGTATTCTTCTGATCTCTTCACGGGTCTGTAAACGCAGTCGGGCATCAAGGTTGCTTAAAGGTTCATCCAGCAGCAGAACATTAGGAGTTTTTACCAATGCTCTGGCTATGGCTACACGCTGCTGCTGGCCGCCGCTCATTTCATTTGGCTTACGCTCCATTAAGTGTTCTATCTGGACCAGTCTGGCTACTTCCAGAGCCTTGGCTTCCATCTGTTCTCTGGTCATCTTCTTATCGCCTTTGAGGTTCTGTAACGGGAAGATGATATTCTCCAGTACCGTCAGATGCGGATACAGTGCATAGTTCTGGAATACCATGCCGACTCCTCTGTTTTCAGGAGGCAGTTTGGTAACATCGTTTTCGCCGAAGAAGATCTGACCGCTGGTCGGTTCCAGCAGGCCGCTGATCAGGTTCAGTGCTGTGCTTTTACCGCAGCCGCTTGGACCTAATAAGCCGACGAGCTTGCCGTCAGGTATCTCAAAATCAAAATCATTGACCGCAATCACGTCAGGAAGATTCTTCGTCCTGTTCGGGAAAATCTTGGTCAGGTGCTTAAGTACAACTTTCATATTGTGTTCCTCTGTCTTCACGTCTATTATAAATCATATTCGAAAACACTGTCTAAGTTTCAACCGGACAAAAAAAGAAGTATAGCATGCAAAGCCTAACTTCTTTCATCAGTATCTATTCTTCAGGATCCGGAATAAGATACGCCGCACCGCTGCGTCCATATCCGTAGTTATCCGCATTCATTATGACTGCCCCGGCTGCACAGGAGAAACCCAGAGCCTCAGAAACCGGGAAGCAGAACCAGATGGCATTGGCCCCAAACAGTCTCGGCAATAACAGTGTTATGCTTAAACGGAAAACAAAGTTTCTCAGAACGGAAAGAATGGTTGCCACTTTCTGAGCTCTTAAGGCCACAAACATGCGGTTTATCATAATGCATCCGGCGGTAAATATCGGGGCAAACAGTTCAACTGCCAGACCGAAATAGGTCAGATCATAGAATGACTGCGTAAAGGTTTCCGGATTCATGAACAGTGTGATCAGCGGTCCCTTAAGAGACTGTCCCAGTAACATCATGCCGGTACAGCCGAAGAACCAGACCTTAAGATTATAGGTAAGGATCTTCTTAAGCATTTTCGGTCTTCTGGCCCCGAAATTATATGCAATGATCGGACCTACCGTAGAGGCATATCCGATAAAGGCTGAATTAAGGATCTGCCTTAAGTCATTGACAATGGCACGGGCGGCAATACCGTCAGAACCCAGATAGAACAGAATCGTTCTGTTGACGACAAAGGAAGTCAGACTCATTGTCAGACTGTTGGTAACCTGTGACAGGGAATAGTGGAATGATTCCAGCAGAGTCTTAAGATATGATCCGGCCGGCTTTACAAAATGTATGTCATATTTGCCGCGGCTGTAGAAGATTATTCCCACAATGAAGTTGGCAATATAGCCTAATGAAGTCGCAATGCCGGCCCCGGCCACACCTTTTCTCAATACCACGATGGTAACATAGTCAGTAACAACATTTACCACCCCGGAAAGAATACTGTTAAACAGGCCCATGGAAGGTTTACCGGCCGGGGAATAGAAAGCGCCGAAACACATTGAAGCCAGTTTAAACGGCAATGCCACAAAGGTTATCGCCACATATACTTCCGTATACTGAATGATATCTCTTCCCGCCCCCAGAAAGCTCAGTATCTGATCATCAAAGGTTATCATTACTGCCGCAATGACACTTCCGAATACAAGTCCCATTATGATCATCTTGGTAAAGATCCTGTTGGCTTCTTCCCTGTTGCCTTTTCCCATTTCCGTAGCTGCATACGTGCTGGCTCCCAGGCCGAAGATATGAGTCAGGGCAAAAACCAGACCGTCTATCGGCATCAGGATCTTAATGCCTGCCAGAGCATTCTGTCCGACAAAACGCGAAACAAAAAGCGCGTCATCCAGTGTTTCAAACAGACGCGTGGACAAGTTAGTTAACAGTCCGGGAAGTGCAAACTTAAGCAGCGATCCCAGAGAGAAGTCCTGACCTATGCGGGAAGTTCTTTCTTTATCCATGCCATTATTTTACGCTTGTTCGCCATTTCTTTAAAGTGATGTACTCGCATTTTGCCGAAAAAAAGGAGAGCTTTGCAGTTCTCCTTAATTCTTTTTACTGTAATAACCTGT
>CAMOMM010000044.1 GCA_946619805.1 uncultured Bacillota bacterium
GTCTTACCAATGCCTTAAAGGTTGGCGGCAAGACGAAGGAAGAGGTAAAGATCGTTACTTCCGGGGCCGGTGCAGCCGGTATCTCCATTGTGAAGCTGTTATTATCAGCCGGATTTAAGAATATCGTAATGACCGACCGTAAGGGGGCCATTTATGAAGGCAGAGAAGGGCTGAACTGGATCAAGGAAGAAATGGCTCAGATAACCAATCTGAATAAGGAAGCCGGACCTCTGAAAGAAGTCATAAAGGGTGCCGATGTCTTTATCGGTGTCTCTGCTCCGGGAACCATCAACGGGGAAATGGTTAAGACCATGAACCGTGATCCGATCATTTTCGCCTGTGCCAACCCAATGCCTGAAATTTCATATGAAGAGGCTAAGGAAGCCGGCGCTAAGGTCGTAGCGACTGGACGCAGTGACTATCCTAACCAGGTCAATAACGTTCTGGCCTTCCCGGGTGTCTTCCGCGGTACTTTTGACTGCCGTGCCAGTGATATTAACGAGGAAATGAAAATGGCTGCTGCCAGAGCCCTTTCTTCACTGGTAAGCGATGAGGAGCTTAATGAGGACTACATCCTGCCAAAGGCCTTTGATCCAAGAGTCGGTAAGACTGTGGCAGCTGCGGTTGCTGAAGCTGCCCGTAAAAGCGGGGTTGCCCGTATCTGATAAACTACAGAAGCTGTCTTATGACAGCTTTTTCTTTCCCCACGGACTGTAGGGATACTTTTGGGGTCTGTTGTTCTATAATGAAAACGAAAGGAAAACAGACGCCATGGATAATAACAGAATAGGCAGATTCCTGTCTGAACTCCGTAAGGAACATAAAATGACCCAACAGGAACTGGCAGACAAGCTTAATGTCACTGACAGAGCTGTGGGCAACTGGGAAAACGGACGCCGCATGCCTGACTACAGTGTGTTATTGGAACTGTGCCGGCGGTTGGATGTTTCAGTTAATGAACTGCTGGCCGGGGAACGTATTACACCTGAAAAAAAGGAAGAAAAGTTTGAAGAAAACATCCGTGAGATCATAACGGTGAACCGCAACGAAAAGAAAAAACACCGTCTGATAGTAGGTGTTATGAGTGTGATAATACTGGTAATGTTCATCCTGACTGTAAGATTTGCGCTTATCAGAAACAGCATTATCATGGATCCGGATCTTAAATATGAAAGAAGGTTTTCCGAAAAAACACGTTACTTCCAATATGAACAGCTGGAAAAGATCAGCTTTGATTATGAAATGGGAGTAAATAAATACGGTACTGTAGTATTCAGATATCCCGATAAGGCATTGGAAAGACTCAAGGCGGACTGCAGTGAGGGAATTGAGGCTGTCAGAAAGGCATTTGATCTACCAGAACTGACAAACCGCAGTTTCAGGCTTTACAAAACCTATGGCTGGCAGCTGGTTGATGCCGATGCAGAAGCACCGCCGCAGCTGCTTGAACAGGGCAGACTGATTTCCAGGGTCCTGGACATATACGAAAACTCCTTTTATGATAACTTCCGGCTGCGTAACAGCTAAAAAAACACCAGAAACTGTCGTTAGAAATAATGCGACAGTTTTTATATTCGCAAAAGAAACAGGAAAGAAAAACAGCTGTTTTCAGATCAAACACCGGCCGGAGTGTTGAAAACAACAGTTTTCTGTCCTATAATGAAGTTTACTGTAAAAATGGAGGTATAGGGGGTACGTAAATGGCTATATACGAAATTTTACAAGACAAGGCCAACCAAAATGTTTCTTTTAAGGGATTTTTTAACGGTTCCCTGGATAATTACATTAACAGCAGCTTTAATAAGCATGAGGAATTCAATACTTTATTTGAAGAACTGTTAAGCATTGAACCTGATCTTCAGGTCTGTGCACAGTTACCTGTCAGAATCAGCGTCAAGGCTATTTCCAATCAGATCATCCGTTATAAGGATGCCTTCAAGCTGCCCGAGGATGCAATCGTTGTTCCACTGATCCTTTACTGGCATCAGGGAGAACAGGACAAGGCCGTCATGTTTGCCACAACCGACTACATTGAGGCCAAGGGATTGTACTACTGTCTGACTGAACCTGATCTGGAATTCGGTCAGTGCCGTAATGAGATCCTTACCATGTGCCTGAAGGAAGAGTACACTGCTGACATCAGAAATGCTTTCGAAAACCTGCACTCAGGAAAGAAGGCAGCCGGTGCCATCCAGCGTTCCTTAGACCGCAGATACATCAACAATGTTGATGAAATGAAGGAAAAGGCTGTGGCCCTGGCCAAGGAGATCTTTGACAAGGCCAGTGAAGAACTGCTGGACATGGAAGAAAGAGGACCGCTGATCAATGAAACGATAGCCCGCATATTCCTGATCAAGAAGGCACTGTATGTACAGTACATGATGTCCAAGGATCTGCTGGCTAACCGTCATGAAGGCGACGTCAAGAAACAGAGACAGTTTGCCAAGGCCTACAGCGATGAAGTACCTATCGTATCACTGTCATCACTGTGGCGCATGACCAGAGAAAGTAAAGAACAGGAAGAATCACTGTAAAATACAGTGATTTTTTCTTTGGGTTACCGATATCATGTTAAAATAATCTTGAGATCAGTTGAGGTTGTGCCTATGAAAAAGGAAATCAGATACAATAACGGAACATACTATAACGGTGAAGTTAACCGGCAGGGAAATCCTGACGGATATGGCTACATTTCTTTTCCCGGCGGTGACACTTATACCGGTGAATTTGTCAATAATACTCTGACCGGCAAGGGAGAGTACAGATACAGTAACGGCAACGTCTACAAGGGAGACATGAGGAATGCCAGACGTCATGGCAAAGGAGTCATGAAATGGTCAGACGGTACCTGGTATCAAGGGGAATTTCAGAATGATTACATTGAAGGCTATGGAACCATGCATTTCAATGACGGTATTGTCTTTGAAGGAACAATGTCACAGAAGGATGACAGGGAAAACGGAACCTATACCTATCCGGATGGAAGAACAGTTTCCGGGTCATTTGCCAATGGTGAAAGAAACGGATACATGGTTCTGACCTGGCCGACAGGGGATTCCTGTGAAGGGTACTGGTATGACGGTGTATTCAGCGGAACAGGAAAGATCATTTATTCGGATGGATTTGTATATGAAGGACCATTTGATCCGCTTAATGGCTATAACCGTGAAGGAAACGGTGTTCTGAAGGATCCTGAGGGGACCCGCTATGAAGGTCCATTCAAAGATCATTTAAAGGAAGGTGTCTTTACGATCACCTATCTTGACGGTGTGGTTGAGATCCGGGAATTCCATAAGAATGAGAAGATAAAGGTCATTTCCCGCAAGGATGCCTATGGCAATGAAGTAAGGGATAACGATACCTATCAGCAGCTTAAGGAAAGCATTTCTCAGGAAGAGATCAAGGTTGATCCTGAGAAATTCCTCACTGTCAATAATGAAGAAGATGAAGGTTACGCTGATGAGTTAAAGCCGTATTTCAAGGGACTTATCGGCATGGACAGTGTCAAGCAGCAGCTTGACAGGGTATACAAGAGGTTCAAAATCGATGCCATGAGACGGAAACTGCTGTCGATGGATTCAGGAAAGCAGGGTTATTATTTCATTGTGACCGGTAATCCGGGAACAGGAAAGACGACTGTTGCCCGTATCATCGGGATGATGCTGCATGATGTCGGCATTCTGCCGAATGATACCTTTGTGGAAGTGGACCGTTCCGGCCTGGTCGGCGAGTATATCGGCCAGACGGAAAAGAAGACGGCTTCAGTAATAGAATCAGCCCGCGGCGGAACTCTGTTCATTGATGAAGCCTACGCCTTATACCGTAAGGAATCAGCCAATGACTTCGGCAAGGAAGCCATTGATACTCTGTTAAAGGACATGGAAGACCATCGCGGTGAATACTGTGTCATCATGGCCGGCTACAGTGATCAGATGAACGATATGATCAGAAATGCCAACCCTGGTCTGGCTTCCCGTTTTGACCATAAGATCAGCATTCCTGACTACAGTGAAGATGAACTGGTGGATATCCTGGTTTCCATGGCACTGAAGAAGAATTTCTTTATCCGCAAGGATGCCCGTAATGTCATTGTTTCCAAGATTGAAAAGGAAAAGATCGATGACACCTTTGACAATGCCCGCTATGCCAGAAGACTGCTGGATGAAGCAGTTGAAAGACAGGCCTTAAGACTGGCTAAGAACTTTGACGGTGTAGATGTAAATGAACTGCAGATCCTGGAAGCTGAAGACTTCGGCAAACTGGAGACTGCCGGTTCCGATCTGGATAAGTGTCTGCAGCAGCTCAACAGCCTGATCGGACTGTCAAAGGTTAAAAAAGAGATCAGCAACATTACCGCCGGGGTAAGAATTCAGACGGAAAGCCGTAAAAGAGGACTGGCCATTGCCGGAGACATTCAGCCGGTCAACATGGTATTTACCGGCAATCCGGGAACAGGCAAGACCACGGTAGCCAGACTGGTAGGAAAAATCTATTATCATCTCGGTTTACTGAAGAGACCGGATGTCTTTGTGGAATGCACCAGAGCTGATCTGGTTGGACGCTATCAGGGAGAGACTGCTCTGAAGGTCAAGGAAGTTGTAAGAAATGCCTTGGGCGGGGTGCTGTTTATTGATGAGGCCTATTCGCTGGTAATGAATGAGAATGATTCCTTCGGACTGGAAGCGGTGAATACTCTGGTTTCTGAAATGGAAAACAACCGTGATAAGCTGGCAGTGATACTGGCTGGCTATACGGAGGACATGCAGAAATTCCTGGACAGTAATCCGGGGTTGAGAAGCAGACTGTCCCGTGTCATTGAATTTGAAGACTATACTGTCGAACAGATGGTAAAGATCTTCCAGCGGGATATGAAGAAAAGAGGATATAATCTGGCGGCAAGTGAAGAAAAACTCACCGCTCTGATCAGTCAGAAAGCCCATGCGAAGGATTTCGGCAATGCCAGAGGAGTGAGAAATCTGTGTGACCGGGTGATAAACCGTCATAACACTCTGCTGTTTGACAGGGATGTGTCAGAGCTTACCAATGAAGTCATAACCACTGTCACTGACAGTGATCTGGAGATATGAAAAAAGACCAGGAGTGATTCCTGATCTTGATCTATCTGATTGAATATCTCACGTTTGGATTCGGGAAGCTGAAGCCTATGCTGGCAAAGATGTTCTTATAATCATCCAGCTCAAAACTGTCGGAAGTGGACAGTATTTCATAGTCAACCCCATAGGCTGTCACGATATAGCCGGTTGACCTGAAGCCATTGCGCAGGTAGAAACGTTCTCTGGCCAGACGCTGTTCATAGTTGTCACTGTCCTCTACGACAGGTTCCTCATCGATCAGCAGGCTGTAGCCCGGATAGGAGTTTCTGATGTAGTCAAGGATCTGAGAACCGTAGTTTTGACCGCGTTTGGCCGGTACTACTGCCAGAAATGATACATAGGCAACTCTGTTATGAGTTATCAACAGGTAGAAGGCGATGAATTCATCGTCATCGTAAACACTGCACAGATCGGCATTTTCCTGTCTGTTTATTTCCAGCATCAGATCAAAAGGCATTCTTTCAACAGGCGGGAAGGCTTCTTCATATAAATCGATTACCTGCTGCTTGTCAGCGGATTCGTTGGTGATTTTTCTTACTTTCAGCATATTTTTCACATCCTTACAGATATTATAAATCATAAAGCCTTATGAAGTGATATAATAATTAGTAGTTTTTTACAAGGAGATGAGAGAATGCTGAAAAATATTCTGCTTTCGACCGGCTGGATAATAGTAATGGTAATTGCCTTATGCGAGCTTATTTTGTTTTTCTGGCTCCTTAAAAGATATCTGTATTCCAAAAAGCTGATCTGCGTGGATATGGCCATTCTGACACTCGGTCTCTTCTTTTATTCTGTTGTTCTGAGTATCGGACGCTTTGTTGAGGCCGGATCGCTTTTACTGCTTCTGTCAAAAATCAGCCTGATCGTCAGAGCAGTGGTCATACCTCTGATCCTGGTTATCTGTGCATATGCACTGGAACTCAGTGATTCAATGAAGAGAGTATTCTGGATCATCGCGATCGTCTGCATGATAGCCGGTGTGACAGCAGCTGTGCTGCCAAAACTGGAGCCTGCCAAGGTAACGGGAGTCGTCTTCTACAGACCTGTCCGGGAAACCGCGAAATGGCTTAACATGATCAATACTTATCTGCCTCTGGGAATTCTGGCCATCGGTGCCATCTGTGCCCTGGTCATGATCTTCAAGGTAAGAAGCGGATGGTTCTTCTTAGGAATAGGAGGAAACCTGGGGCTGCGTGTGGCAGGAATGATTTACGGTTTTGAAAATCAGATGATTCTGATTGGTCTGTTTGGAGAAGTATTAATGATTCTTTGTTTCTGGCTTTATTCCAGGAAACTGAAGAAGTCTTATTTATAGGGGTATTATGAAAAAAACAAGGATTTTAGCGATAATTGCCATTGTGCTGGCCATACTGACCGGATACATGGCAACAATCGTGTTTGATTTATACACCATCAGGTTTGACATGAGGGGACAGCGGGAAGTCATCCGGGAGTATGGGGAACCGTACGAAGACCCTGAGGTGAAAGCCTATGCTCATCCTATGCTGATGCCTTTCCTCAGAAAGGAAATCTATGTAGACCGCTTTGTTCATGTTGATGTCAACAAGATGGGTGAGCAGGAAATTGAATATCATGCCAAAACCGCCAAAAGAGAGGGAAAGGCTACCCGTAAGGTCATTGTTGAAGACCATACACCGCCTGAGATAACTCTGGTGGCCGATCCTGATTACTACACATTACCTGGCCACGACTATGTGGAAGAAGGCTTCAGTGCCTTTGACCGCCTGGACGGGGATGTATCGGATAAGGTTGAAAGCCGCATTGAAAATGACAAGGTCATCTATACGGTAACAGATGCTCACGGCAATACCGGAACCACTGAAAGAGAAATCGTCTATGACGACCGCAAGGGACCGGTGATCAGCTTTGATGACGGTGATTATGTCAAGTGCATGGTCAATTCCACCTACAATGACAAGTACAAGGCTGTTGACGATCTTGACGGTGATGTCACTGACAAGGTCAAGGTTGAAGGCAAGGTCGATACCGGAACTTTAGGTGTCTACACTCTGAAGTATACGGTTTCCGATTCCTATGGCAATGAAACCACCGCTGAAAAGAAGGTTGAGGTCATTACCAATCAGGGTGTCATCTATCTGACCTTTGACGATGGTCCAAGTGCCTATACCAGCAGACTGCTGGATATATTGGATAAGTATAAGAATGTCAAGGTAACCTTCTTTGTAATAGGCGTTGTTCCAAGTGCCTATGGCAACATCAAGCGTGCCTTTAATGCCGGCCATGCCATCGGTGTACACTCTCTGACTCATGACTATGCCAGGATCTATTCCAGTGATCAGGCTTAA
>CAMOMM010000045.1 GCA_946619805.1 uncultured Bacillota bacterium
AGAACAGATCGGCATATCTGCGGTTATCTACCGGTGCATTTCCACTCATGAAGGTTCCGTCAAGTACTTTCTGAATTACTTCAGGTGTCTCCGATTCCTTGTATCCCAGATTGAGGAACATGAAGATGTTCATCTTATTTATGAAGTTTCTCGGATCCATGTAATATGCAACTGTTTCACTGTTGGCACAGTACCAGTTATTACCGTCCCATGGAATGTACTGTCCCGTAGATGAATCATATGCACCAGGTTCCTTGCTGCGAAGTGATGTATCAGTACCGTCAACCAGGCTGAATCCCAGTCTTGATTCCTGTGTTACCGCTTCATTCCAGTCAAGATGAGTCTGATAGGTAACAAAGGTCCAGTTCGGATACAGATTATGCAGTCTCCTGATGGCCCGCTTATAGGTATCAGGAAAACCCTGATCATTCATGTATGCCTCAAATTCCGGGTCCTTTGGCTTATTAACTATTAACTGGAAATACTCATCTCTTACCCAGGTTCTGTATTCCTTGTCTCTATTGAAAATGACGTTATACCACAGTTCGCCTTCACTGTTTACACTGCTTCCTATAATGGAAAGAACTTCTCCGTCATTGTAATACTGATATGATCCGTTTATGGTCAGATGTTCATAGTTAACTCCAGGCCCCAGTCTTACTCTTATTCCTTCGCCCAGAACAAAACCCTCTGCTGCTTCTGTTTCATCACCCATGACACACACAGAGTTATCTATCATCATAAACATTGATAACAGTATTGCAAGTACCGTTTTAAGAGCTTTTTTCAATAGTTTTTTCTCCCGGAAAGTTTTCCACCATAATTATATTACTTAATATATGAAAAATAAAATTTTATGTGGATATCATTTTATCACAGCTGCTGTTCTTTTGAAAGTTTCCACATGTGGATAAACCTGTTTTCCACATGTGTTAATTTTGTGGATAAATCAAAAAAAGATGTTTATTTACGTGCTTTTTTAAATATTTACATTGTGTTGAAAACTTAATTTCAGTTGTTACTTTTCAACTTTTTCCACCTTGAAAGTTTTCCACTTCTTTTATCCACAGTTTTATCCACACAAAAAGTTGTGGAAAATGGTGGAAAACTCAATAATAGTGCATAAATACGATGTATTTTTATACATCACAAAAAGTGGACAATTTTTTTCATTATTTACCCTCTATTTTTTTAGGTTTATTATATATATGCACGTTGAGGGTTGATAAATTATGTATTCATATAGTTTTATTTGGAACAAGGTCAAGGAAGTGATCCGTTCCACCCTGGATAGCAACATGGGCGAAGGAAACGATGTTGTCTACATGGAATTCTATAATGATACTGAATTAGTTGAACTAACGGAAAACGAAGCTACTGTATTGGTAAAATATCAAGTTCATTATCACGTTCTGAATGATAATGAAAATCTGCACATCATTAACAATGCATTAAAACAGGTTTTAAATAAAGACATAAGGTGCCGTATCGTATTGGAAGATACATACCGTAAGCTGAGCGTTGACAATGCCTTCAGTAAACAGCTGGATGACAATGTAATGCCTCAGTTCCTTTTTGAAAACTTTGTTGTCGGTCCATCTAATAAGGAATCATATATGGCTTCACTGGCTGTAGCTATGAATCCAGGTAGAAAAACCTATAATCCTTTATTCATTTACGGCGATTCAGGTCTGGGAAAAACACATTTACTGTGTGCCATAGGCAATTATATAAAAAATAAATTTCCAGAGAGAAAGATTCTTTATATTTCCTGCATGGATTATGTTAACAATGTCGGTAAGGCAATCAAGAACAAGACCATTGAGGATTATAAAAATCAATTGAATTCACTGGACATTTTAATCGTGGATGATATACAGCTTTTAGCCGGTAAGGAAAAGTCAAAAGAGATATTCTTTAATGTATTTAATGAATTATATGACAATGGAAAACAGATAATTCTGGCATCTGACCGTCCTCCTGTCATGATCAAGGATGTTGAAGCCAGACTGGTTTCCCGTTTTTCACAGGGATTATCCGTATCTGTAACTACTCCTGAGTTTGAAACTGCCTACAGAATTCTGGAAATGAAGATCAAATCACTGGGAATGGAACCTAATTCCATTGATCCTGAGGTCATTTCATTCATGGCTACCAATTTCTCCAGTGATGTAAGAAAACTTGAAGGTTCTCTTAACAGATTATTATTTTATTCAATCAATTTCTCTGATAATTCCGCCATTACGCTTGATGTGGCCATGGAAGCATTCAAAAATGATCTGATAAATGTACCTAATAAGAATGAACTTAAGATAAAGGATATAGTCAACGCTGTAGTTGAATATTATGGACTGGATAAGAATCTTCTGGTAGGAAAAGCCAGAACTCAGAAAGTAGCTACGCCAAGACATATAGCCATGTATCTCTGCCGTAAGCATCTTGATGTATCATATCTGAAGATAGGTGAAGAATTCGGCGGAAGAGATCACTCTACTGTCCTGTCTGCCTGTGAAAAGATAGAAAAAATGGTAAAAACCAACGAAGAATATAAGAGAGCAGTCAGAGACATAGAGAGTACACTCATCAAATAACCCACACTGTCCACTATTTAAAACACACCCTGAAAATGGTAAAATAGTGTTGATTTATGGGCATAATTGGAATTTATCCACATTTTCCACCATGCTAATAATACTAACTTTTAAACTTAGATAAATAACGGAGGCATCGCATGTATTTTAAAATTCTGACAAGTGAACTGGCATCTAAACTGAATATTGTTTCCAAAGCTATTTCCTTTAACTCACCATTACCTTCATTACAGGGTATTAAGATAGTGGTTACTGAGGAAAAGGTTCAGTTAACCGCATCTGATATGAACATCAGCATTCAGTCTGATATTTTCCCTACCGAAGAAAACAAGCTTGAGATCCATTCAACAGGTGAAATCGTTCTGGAATCAAGATATTTTCTGGAAATGATCAGAAAGATAGATTCTGAATATGTTGAAATTGAAATCATTGACGGCAATCTGACCAGTATCAGAGATCAGTATGTCAATTTCGAATTAAACGGCATCAAGGCTGAAAACTATCCACTGATTGATTTTGAAAGACCGGGAAACAGTCTTTTCATCAAGGCAAATTTATTAAAGGAAATCATTTCACAGACAGTATTCGCAGCCAGTGATAAGGAAACCAGACCGGTACTTACGGGTCTTAACATCAAGTGCGAAAACAATGAACTTACATGCGTAGCTACCGACAGTTACAGACTGGCTCAGAAAAAGGTCCTTCTTGACAACGGTTTTGATTTCAATGTTACGATTCCAACCAAGACCTTAAATGAACTTGTAAAGGTTATTGACGGTGAAGGAGAAATTGAAATCTCACTTAATGACAAGAAAGCACTGTTCATGTTTGATAACATGTTCATTTCAACCAGACTGATCGAAGGCAATTATCCTGAAACAGCCAGACTTATTCCTCATGATTTTGAATATGAACTGATCGTTGAAGCCAGAACACTGTTAAATGCCATTAACAGAGCAAGCTTCATTAAAAATGACGGTGTATCAATTATAAAGATGGAACTGGCCAGCGGCGAAGTTGTTGTAAGTTCCAAGTCAAGTGATGTAGGATCAGTGGAAACCATCGTACCTGACAGCTATGAAGGAAACAATCTGAGCATAGCTTTCAAGGGCCAGTATGTCTATGATGCCATCAGAGTACTTAATGCATTTAAAATCAAGATCCAGTTTGGCGGAACAATGAAGCCATTCATTATTACGTCTCTGGATAACGAAGATGTACTGCAGCTGGTGTTACCCATTAAAACCTATAATTAAGAAAGTCCTGATTAAAAGGTAAAAAAAACGGCACAATCGCATTAAAAACGCTTTAAATGTTGATTGAGCCGTTTTTTATTGTCTTAATGATAATATACATATGACAAAAAAGTCGTCTCTTACGTCATTTATTTAAGTTTTATAATATTTTTATGTTATAATATATGTGGATAGAAATGGCTTTTTTTTTGAAAGGATTGAGTGATATGAACGTTAAGATCCATACTGATTACATTGAACTTCAGCAGCTGTTGAAACTTACTGACTGGATATCAACCGGCGGTGAAGCGAAGATTGCGGTGAAGAAACTTAATATCTATGTCAACGGAATCAAGGAAGACAGAAGAGGAAAAAAGCTGTTTCCGGGTGATAAGGTAGTTATTCAGGGAAAGGAATATGAGGTAACAAAATAATGTATGTCAGTTCCATACGACTGAGAAATTACCGAAATTACGAAAATCAGATCATTGATTTTGATAAGGGAATGAATATAGTCATCGGAAATAACGGTGAAGGAAAAACTAACCTGTTGGAATCAATATATCTGTTATCTACCACCAGATCTCATCGAGTTGATGACAATAAGGAACTGATAAGGTTTGACTGTGAATTTGGAAATGTTGAAGGAAATGTAGTTATCAACAATCAGAATTCAAAATTAAGTGTTGTTGTTCAGAAAAAAGGCAAAACTCTGATGATCAATAACAATCCTGTCAGAAAAAACAGTGAATTTATCGGAAAACTCAACGCAGTACTGTTTGCACCTGACGACATGAATCTGTTTGATGATTCACCCAGGATAAGAAGAAGACTGTTTGACATTGAAATAGGCAAGTTATATCCCGTTTACATGTACAGTCTCAGCAACTATCTGAAATATCTGAAGGAAAGAAATAATTATCTTAAGGGAAATGTTGACCGGCTGATGCTGGAAACACTGACGGAAATAATGTATGAACCTCAGATAATGATAATAAAGGAAAGAAGTAAGTTCATTAACCATGTAAACAGATATCTTTCCTACTATTACAATCAGATAAGCGGTGAAAAACATGAACTGAATATTGAATACAGATCAGTGATAAATGAAAAGGAAAATGAAGATGTGATGAAAGAACAGCTGACAAAGCTGTATGAAAACATCAGAGAAAGAGACATTTACCTTAAACAGACCAATTCAGGTGTTCACAGGGAAGATTATGTATTCTATCTGGATGGAAAAGATGTCAGCATGTACTGTTCCCAGGGACAGAAAAGAACAGTGATACTGGCATTGAAAATGTCAATTGTTCAGATCATTTATGATATAAGGAAAGAATACCCTGTATTACTGCTTGATGATCTGTTTTCAGAACTTGACAGTAACAGAAGATACAATGTACTGAAAATGCTGCCAGCATCAGTACAGACGATCATAACAACGACAGATGCCCGCGAGGCAGAACTGATAAGAGATAAGAACGTGAATTTCATTAGTATTGAGAAAGGAATGATGGAAAATGCCTAACAACAGAGATAATTACTCCTATACATCAGGTGATATTCAGGTATTGGAGGGTCTGGAGGCAGTAAGAAAAAGACCTGGCATGTATATTGCGACCACTTCTTCACGTGGTCTGCATCACCTTGTCTGGGAAATTGTTGATAATGCCATAGATGAAGCCTTAGCCGGATATGCTGACAGAGTAATTGTAAGAGTTGAAAAAGGTGACATTATTGAAGTTACTGACAACGGCAGAGGCATGCCTGTTGAAAAACATGAAAAAACCGGTATTTCTACAGTAGAAACCATTTTTACTGTACTTCATGCCGGTGGTAAATTCGGCGGTGGAGCTTATAAGGTATCCGGTGGTCTTCACGGTGTAGGTGCTTCAGTAGTAAATGCCTTAAGTGAATGGCTGGAAGTAACAGTTAAAATAAATGGAAAAATCTATTTCATCAGATTTGAAAACGGCGGTCACCGGGCTGCTCCTTTAAAGGAAATAGGTACATGCAGTATTCATGAACATGGAACAAAGGTAAGATTCAAGGCTGATCCGGAAATCTTTACCGAAACAACGGTTTATGATTATGAAACTCTTTATAACCGTCTGCAGGAACTGGCATTCCTTAATCCATTCCTTACCATTGAATTCATTGATGAAAGAGAAGAAGAAGTCAAAAAGGTTGAATTTGAATATGAAGGCGGTATTTCTTCATATGTCAGCTTCTTGAATAAGGACAAGAAAGTAATGTTTGATCCTCCTGTTTATGTAAAAGGACAGGATACTGTTGATGATAAGGAAATAGTAGTGGAAGTTGCCTTACAGTATAACGACGGATATACACCAAGCATTTATTCTTTCTGTAATAACGTTAATACACAGGAAGGCGGTACTCATGAAGAAGGATTCAGAAACTCCCTGACCAGAATCATCAATAACTATGCGAAAGATCAGAATCTGATGAAGAAAGATGATGAACTTCTGCAGGGTGATGATGTCAGAGAAGGAATTACTGCCATTATTTCAGTAAAGCATCCTGATCCGCAGTATGAAGGTCAGACCAAGACAAAACTGGGTAACAGTGAAGTAAGAAGAGTTGTATCTTCGATCTTCTCAGAACAGTTTGAACGTTTCCTGATGGAAAATCCTACGGAAGCAAGAATGATTGTGGAAAAATCAATCACTGCCAGCAAGGCCAGAATGGCTGCCAAGAGAGCCAGAGAACTGACCAGAAGAAAGAATGTTCTGGAAGTAAGTGCATTGCCTGGTAAACTTTCAGACTGCTCCAGCCGTAATCCTGAATTATGCGAGATCTACATCGTTGAGGGTGACTCTGCAGGCGGTTCTGCCAAGCAGGGACGTAATCCTAAATATCAGGCAATCCTGCCATTAAGAGGTAAGATCCTTAACGTTGAAAAAGCCAGAGAACATCAGATTCTGGAAAATAATGAAATAAGATCAATGATCACGGCATTTGGCTGCGGTCTTGGTGATGAAATGGATCTGTCAAAACTGAGATATCACAAGATCGTCATCATGACAGATGCTGATGTTGACGGAGCTCATATCAGGATACTGCTGCTGACATTCTTCTACAGATTCTTTAAGCCTGTACTGGAAGGAGGTTATGTATATGTTGCACAGCCGCCTTTATACAGAGTACAGAGAGGAAATACGATCAAGTATGCTTACAGTGATGAAGAATTAGAAGTTTTAAAGGCTGAATTCGGTGAAAAAGTAAGCTTACAGAGATATAAAGGTCTTGGTGAAATGGACCCTGACCAGCTGTGGGAAACAACAATGGACCCTGAGGCCAGAATTCTGAAACAGGTAAACGTTGATAACGCCATGGAAGCAGACAGAATCTTCTCAATGTTGATGGGTGATGAAGTTGAACCTAGAAAGAATTACATCATTGAGAATGCTCACTTTGTTAAGAATCTGGATTTATAGGAGGTGAGTTAC
>CAMOMM010000046.1 GCA_946619805.1 uncultured Bacillota bacterium
CAATGGCCTGTATCTCATCAAAGCCGATGTCCCGGTCAGGCATGTCGTAGTAATAGTTATACTTGCCGGGTTCAATGAATTCACCGGAAACGGAGTAGATCCTGACATCAAAGTTCTTGCGGCCTTCCCTTTGATGAGACAGCAGTATTTCATACTTGTCTTCACCGCTGTCACCGTGCTGCATGAAGTTTATCATGACATACTGCAGCGGACCGGAAACACCTTTTTCCATTCTCCGGTTATTAACCTTATCAACTGCTTTTTCAATCAGCGGACTGATCAGTTCTTCAACCTCATTTTCAAAGGCACCATAGCCGTCAGGGCGGGAATTGCTGCCATGGATACTCAGGGAACCGCCATCCTGGAAATACATGCTCAGAGTGAAAGAACTGCCATCCAGGACATTGTTGTTACTCTTATTATAACCGTTCCATCTGTAAGCCTTATGTTTCAGATACAGTTGCCGTATCTGATCAAGGATGGCTGCATCCGCTTCAACGGTTATTTCCCCTTCTTCCTGAAAACGCAGTGTCTCATAGACAAACTCGGCACCGCCGTTTTCACTTCGGTTCAGGGAATAACTGTAAATGCTGTCCAGGGAAGTGCCGCTGTAACTGTAGCTGAATGATTCAAGTCTGCTTTCATCGGGCTTTATTTTATTCCCCTTATCGCATCCAAAAAAGGAAGCCAGTCCAAATAATACCATCATAATGATCAAACCCTTCCTGTTCATACGTTATCTCTTTTTCTTAAGTACATTGTAGCATTCCCAACCCTAAATAAAAAGAACCAGTGCAACCTGGTTCCAGATCGTAAACTATGAAACTTCGACCTCTGCGGCCGTACCGTCTTTGGGCTGTGTGACCACCTTATATCTGGTAGCGTAGGCAAAGAAGCCCATGGCCAGGTAATAAATGCCTAATGACAGTATGTGGATCAGCAGTTTCTTGGTAGAGACTTCATTGATGAACAGCAGAATATTGGAAACAGCCATCAGAATGGCTCCGGAGCGGATCCTCTTAGGCATGGTCAGGGATGCTGCTACCATGGCCATCAGAATGACACTGTAGGCCACCATGGAATACTTCATGTCATTTTTCAGAGCAGTATTCAGATAGATGATCACCACAGCGGCAAAGCTGCCCAATGCCCACAGGGCATACTGCCATTTCTCCGGTTTTTCATATCTGGTGAACTGATAAGTCAATATGGCTTCCGCAGCCCCGAACATCACCATGCTTCCCACGAAGCTGAAGTTGATGGTCATGTCACCGGCAGTGCAGATGCATAAGGCTACCAGCAGCTTGGTGCTGAGTTCAGACGGCTGTCTGGAGAGACCGCGATAGCACAGATACATTAACAGAACGCCTATGACAAGCTTCATGATCGCTCTTTCATGCATGTAGTCAGGCATCAGCCAGTAGATCAGTTCCTGAATCATGAACAGAGTAAATACTGCGAAAATGCAGGCTGCCGGACGGCGGTCGTACCTGACATGCTGTGCCGTCAGTCCTGCCCTCTTTCTTCTTTTGATTCGATGGGAACCGATGCCCCAGGCAATCAGACAGAGCAGCAGATTGATCAGAACAATTGGAATGGTATAGGTTATTATGACCAGCGGTCGCCAGCCCAGATTGAGGAAGTTGACCTTTTCCAACGCGATAGCCAGTTCTGATGAGGTATCGATGGAAACATCGACAACATCAAAGGTATCTCCGGTGACAATGTCACTGTTATCATCGTTGGTATAAATGTAATCAGAGGCTGCCGAGAAAATGATGTCATATTCATCCTTTTCCAGATTGACATAATGCATCTTATTGAAATTGTTATTGGTAAAGCCGACCGTCAGAGGTATGCCGTGCACTTCAATTCTCTGACTGGCATTAGACTTGATGACAATGCCGTAGTTGCGGTCCTTTGGCAGCAGCACGATGGTCTGTCCCCTGTTTCGGGCCATGAAGATGTCCGGAGCAAACGGGTCATCCTTTTCCATCTCCACGGTGCCGTATTTCATCTCGTTAGCTGTGGTTCCGTCGGCAAGCATGCACTTGGCCAGGCCATAGTTAACGCCATAACTGATTATTCCGACATCCACGTCACCTTCTACGACCATTCTGACATAGTTCATTGAGTCAGAGAACAGTTCTTCCGGATCATCGGTTGAATACATCCAGGACAGATAAACTTCCGGTGTATGCTCCCTGGCCAGGTTACCGACAAGAGTGGAATCATCACTGCGATATTGCGATTCAACGTCTGACTTGGTCGCAAAGCCATAGATAGTATAGGCCAGATATGTCAGCATGCTGTTGGCTTCCGTCTTGTTTTCGTCAGTGATCAGTTCCTTGTCACCGGCCAGTTCCATCAGACAGGTCATGATGTTGGAAAGAGACTTGTTCTCCCACATTCTGACAGCATAGTCCTGAATGTGGTCCTTATAGATCTTGCTGGTTGGAGCGATCTTGAGCACGTAGTTCAGAATTACTCTGAGCTTGGTATCCCATTCTACGTTATTGAAGAACTTCAGCCCGAAGTTTTTCTCATGAACCTGATTGGCTCTGGCAGACTTGATGTTGTAATCACTGTCGGTCTGCTGAGATGGGGTGTATAAAGTCGTACCGTAACGGTCAAATCCCCAGTCAGCGAAGGCAAGCTGAGGAACCGGGTCCATCTTGCCGCAGATGTTGTAAATGTTAGGATAGTCACCTTCAATGTGCTCTCTGGTCGTTCTCGGGGTTGCAAAGGTATAGGCATAGACCGAATCACTGTCAAGCACATCGCTGTCTACCAGCAGCTTGGAGAAGATATTGGTGATTGCTCCGGCACGGGAGAAACCGGATACCCAGACCTTGATGCGCTGTCCGGTCAGGCCATGACCTGCAATGTAGCCAAACAGGCGGTCATATACTTCTTCAGCCGCGGAAAGGAAGCCAAGATGGATCCTGTCATCACCGCAGCTGAAGTTTGACATCCATTCATTCCGGTAACCACCGCCGCAGACACCGACAACCAGAAGTTCAAAATCACCCTCATCATCAGTAAGATGCTTGTGGGCAATTACGGTTGAAACGGTATACAGAGACGGATTCTTGTCATAGTCATCCGTTCTGAGATCCTTGAAACGGCAGGTCTTCAGGAAATTCTGCAGATGCAGTGCCGGATTCTCCTTGCCATCCGGGTCCAGATTCGGACGGAATGCCGACAGAGCCATGCCCAGGGAAAGTCTGGCCAGATTATGGTTGTAAACGGTAGCTGACTGCTTGAACCAGCGGTCATTGTACTTGAAGTCCCAGGTACCCTGTTTTCCGGTCGTACTGACGTCAAAATGGGTTTCTACGATGAAACCTTCCTTATCCTCATCAGGCTGTTCCTCGGCAAATGTTCTCATGCTGAAAGAGCTCATGCAGATCAGCACGGCAAATACTACTGCCAGTATTTTTCTGATACTAAATGCTTTTTTCATTTTAAACACACAATAAACAATGGAACACTGTTCCGTTATTTATATTCTAGCACACGGAAAAATACAGAAAAAACACATTATTCATAAATATTTTCACTTATTTACCTAAAAAGGCTGCATTTCTGTCTCTGCAGCCTTATCCTACGTACCATTTTTCACCGTCTGGCATGATGAACATGTCACCCGGAGTCTGCTCAATGATTTCACCGGTTTCCACATCCCTGACTATCAGTTCCTCCCTGTAATCAGGATCTTCATACCACGCTGAGAAATACAGACGGTTATCTTCACGGTAGAAGAATGATTCACTCATCCGGATGTTATAGGATTTCCTTTCAGGCCAGTAGATCTCAAAGTCATTTCCCGGCCCCTGCCCGCTCAGCATCAGCGTTCTGCCGTGAACCATCAGATTGTAACAGGTTTTTATTTCACTTAACGGCATTTCATGAAGTACTGTCAGCTCATGATTTACCCCATCAAATCCATATACTCTTACCTGAGCCAGATAGAAATCAACTCCCGCAAAACACAGTTTTCCATCACTGTAAACCGGTCGGCCCAGACACTGGTTCTTTCTGCATTCGACGGGCTGATATACTTTCCCATCAGGATAGTGAATCAGCAGCAGTACGGTTCCTTCAACTTCCCTGCCATCCTGATACAGTTCTTCAGCCTCATACATGTCTCCAGCCGGATAGCTGATGGCGAAATACCATTCAGCCGTGCCTTCAACTGCTTCCAGATACTGTATGCCCTTTGTATCTATTCTTTTCACTAAATCATTACTCCTTAATCCATCTTATGCCCGCATTCCGGACAGAATTTCATGGGTTTTTCAAAATGATACCCGCATTCCGGGCAGTATTCCCTGTTTCCCTTCCGGACGGCTCTGATAAGATCCATTTTGTTTTTTCCCAGTTTTTTCATCTTCTTCAGAGTTGTCGGCAGAGCGGTCATGGAATTCTCCCAGTCAACATCAACAGTCACATCGCAGTCAGGCATTATGAAATAATACTGCAGTTTACCGTTTGGCTGTGCACCTTCACATTCAATTCTTACCTGAGGAGAAGTAACATGATAGTTGGTATCTGTCCGGTAATAAAAACTGAAAGTGACTTTTTCACCTTCTTCATACATGTCTCCAGTCAGTCCGTAAAGCTCATTATTTCTGCCTATCATAACCTTATGTTTCATGCCGATACCTCCTGATGTTTATTTCATTATAGCAGAGAGTGAGGCTTTTCCTTGAATATGTACTGTTTTTTCATTACAATATGGTGGTGAAAATGAATATTACCGATCGCATTAAGTCTTTTATTGAACCGAATAAGAAGATCCGTACAGCTGAAACAGCTGTACTGTTTCTGTTACGGGCCGGGATCCTGTTCAGTTTCATAACCGGTCTTTCCCAGCTCAACCGCAAACCAGGAGACATCCGTTCCCTCGGAAGCATTGAAATGGTCAGAGACCGCCAGCGGGAAGACTATGATGAGGACTATACCGTATGTGACGTAATTTACACCAACGGTGAGGATTCACTGACTGTCTCCTACAGTTATGAAGAATACGAACAGCTCCAATCTGACAGCATTACCGCCTACGGATATGAAACCTCTGACGGAACCAGGCTGTTTTTCCCGCAGAGTGACCCGTCACTTCAGCAGATAACAGCCACCTACCGCAATGTTCAGGCTGAAAAGATGATGCCGGTATTCAATCTGGGAAACGCCCTGATCATACTGGTACTCTCCGTTGCGATCGTAACTCTGTTTTCAACTTTCTTTACAACCTACGAAAAGGTATGGTTTGTCTCGATCATGGTTCTGGCAACCATATTCGCGGTGCTGTTCCCGGAGGAAAGCGCCAACGGTGTCAACGGTGTTGTCATCATGCTGCTGTATCTGCTGGATACCTTCCTGAACATTCTGTGTGAACTGCTGATTTCCAAGCAGTCACGCTACAACTTCTTAGTATCCGTGCTGGTTGAGATCACTGAGATCGTCATCTGCATTGTCTTGATGTACAGATTTGCCACCATGGTTACTACCCTGTTCTTCTGGCTGCCTATCGACATTCTCAGCTACATCAACTGGACCAGGCATCTGGATGACAACGAGGATGAGCTGACAATGGTCAGAAGACTGAAAGGCTGGCAGGAACTGCTGGTACTGGCCGGGATCGCCGTATGGACTGTTGTCGTGGGATACTTCCTCAGCGGACTTGACATCAGAACCGATTTCTTCAATACGAAGTCACTGGAAACAGCCGTAATCTACATCGATGCCTGTGCTTCAGCCGTCGGTGTTGCCAACGGTCTGTTCATCTTCTTCCGCTTAAGAGAACAGTGGATCGCCTGGTATGCCTGTGCCCTGCTGGAAGCCATCATCAACGTGATCTCCGGACAGTATGTACTGCTGATCCTCAAGCTGGGTTACTTTACCAATACGACTTACGGCTACATCAAGTGGAGCAGATACATAAAGTCACACCGCGAGGAAAAACCATCATTATTCTGATGCAGACAGGACAGAAAGTCCTGTTTTCATTTGAAAGTGTCAGTTCAGGCTGATTCAGTTCTGATTGATATAATAAGTTATTTTTGTTAAAATAAATTAGTTAAATAGAAGGTGGTTTATTTATGGCAATTGAAGCAGGCGATTTCAGAACAGGATTAACAGTTATCGTTGACGGCGACCCATGGGTAGTACTGGATTTCCAGCATGTAAAACCTGGCAAGGGCGCTGCAATTCTGAAAACAAAAATGAAGAACCTGAAGACAGGTTCCACTCAGGAAAGAAACTTTAACGCAAGCACAAAGTTCGATCCTGCTACTATCGAGAGAAAATCAGCTCAGTATTCATATTCAGCAGATGGTACTTACTATTTCATGGACATGGAAACCTATGAAACCTATGAGCTTAATGAAGAGCACATCGGCTTCAACAAGTATTTCCTGATCGAATCAATGGAAGTAACTCTGATGTTCTTTGAAGGCGATTTACTCGATATCTCAGTACCTGATAAGGTTGAACTGACTATTACGGAAACAAGCCCTGGCATTAAGGGTGCTCCGACAACTCAGACAAAGGAAGCTGTTACCGAAACAGGCCTTACTTTAAGGGTTCCTCAGTTTATTGAAGAAGGCGAAAAGGTACTGATTACCACCGCTGACGGAAAGTATTCCTCAAGAGCTTAATAAAGCTCTTTTTCTATTATGGCAAAAACAGTACTGATTACCGGCAGCGCTCAGGGCATCGGACTGGCCATCGCCATGGAACTGGCGCAAGACGGCTATAACATCGTGATCAACTACCTTACTTCCCGGGATAAAGCTCTCAGGCTGCAGAAACAGTTGACAAGTGAATTTGGTATCGAATGTCTGGCCATTAAAGCAGATGTATCTAAGGAAGAAGAAGTTGACCGGATGGTAAGTGAAATCGAGGAAAAACTGGGTGGTATCGACATTCTGATAAACAATGCGGCCGTTGACATGCCTAACCTCTTTAATCTGAAAACCGCGGAAGAATTCCGCAGAGTCCTGGATGTCAATGTCGTAGGAGCCTATAACTGTGCAAGACGTGTCAGCAGACACATGCTGGATAATGAGTACGGCAGGATCATCAACATCTCTTCCACCAACGGCATCAACACCTATTTTCCAATGTGCTTTGACTATGATGCCTCCAAGGCAGCCCTGTTAAGCCTGACTCATAATCTGGCCATGCAGTATGCCCCATACATCAATGTCAATGCCATTGCTCCGGGATTCATCGGAACCGAAAAGGAACTGGAAGGATATGACGAGCAGTT